>CACXFF010000031.1 GCA_902766805.1 uncultured Coriobacteriaceae bacterium
CCCTGCTCACGGGCCCCAATCCCGGCGGCCTGACCGAGTCGGAGGATTTCCTCTCCGACCTCATGCAAAGCCTTACGGATTTCGCGCGCCGCGCACCGGTCGGCCTGACCTGCGTGATTCCGATCGTGCTGGACTTGGGCTCGGGCATCCACCGCGAGGTCCTCTGCGCGCGCGAGGGCAAGCTCTTGGCGCTGACGCTGCTGCAGCACTTGGGCATGCTGCAGGCCGGCCCTGCTGGCTGGACGCCTGCGGCGATCGACTTTGACGGCAACAAGCTGGTCTTCGTCTTTGGGTCCGAGGAGCTGGGCATGCTGCTGGAAGACGAGCTCCCGCCGGTGGACGCCGTGGTGTGCTTTGCCTCCGATTCGTTCAACGCCGACAACGAGTACAGCCTCATGGCGCCTGGCCTGTCGACGGGCGCCTACACGAGCGAGGCGCGGGACCTGGACGTGTGGCTGGTGGGCGTGAACGGCGTGGGCGGGTACGACTCCCAGGTCTTCACGGGCGGCAGCTTCGTGCTGGCGCCGTGGGGCGAGCTGGCCGCCGCGGCACCCTGCTTCGAGGAGGCGCTGCTCGACGTCGACGTCGACCTCGCGCAGGAAGGCCCGCTAGCCCAACCCGTGACGCCGCCTCCCTACCTGCGCACACGCTTCCTGTGGGACGCGCTCACGCTGTGTTTGCGCGACTATGTGGAGAAGCAGGACTTGAAAGGCGTCGTGGTGCCTCTCACCGGGCAACTCAGCTCCGCCGTCGTCGCGGTGCTGGCCGTCGACGCGCTTGGCCCCACCAAAGTCCACGGCATGATGCTGCCGGTCCATGACTTCATGGGCAGCATGGAGCTGTGCCGTCAGCTGGCGCTCAACCTGCGCATTGGCTTCGAGGATCCGCTTTCCACCGAGGTGGGGGAGTGCTCGCGCAAGCTTTCCACTGCCATCGAGGCTTGGAAGGACGACGAGATTCTCAAGCACCGGCTGCACACCGACCTGTCGAGCGTGATACTGGCGCATCGCGCCCGCGAGCTGGGCGGCTGCGCGCTGGGCATCTCGGACAAGACCGGCATGTGCTGCGAGTGGACGCTCTCCGCGTGCTCCGCGGCGGCGTTCGAACCCTTGGGCGACCTATACCGCAGCGACGTCGCCGCCTGCGCGCGCCAGCGCAACACGGCATCGCCGGTTTTCCCCGAGGGCATCATCGACAGCTACGACGTTCCCGACATCGGCCCCCTGACCACCCTCACCACCTCTCCCGAGCGCAACCTTTCCGAGCTGGACGCCATCCTGTTCCTGCACGTGGAGCGCAACTACGGGTACAGCGCGCTCGTGGCCGAGGGCTTCGACAAGGAGCTGGTCCAGGCGGTGCTTGACCGTTTGGGGGAGACGGCGCTGTGGCGCTCGCGCGTGGGCATGGTGCCTTACGTGAGCCAGATGCCCTTGGTAGACCGCGCGTGGCCCTGCGCTTTGGGCTGGCGCGACCACGAGCGCGGGCATGGCGAGCCAGGGCTTGACGACCTGCTGCGCACCACGCTGGAGAACAGCTTCGCGGTCTCCGGTCTGGCCGACTCGCCGGACGGCGTGAACCTCGAGACGCTGCTTGCCGACCTTGGACAGTTCGCAGGCGACGACCGCAGGGATGTCTGGCGCGCGGAGGTGCCCTCCGACCTGGGCGAGCTGGAAAGCCTCTGGGCCAACGGCGACCAGGCGTAGCGCACAACTGCCGCCTGACCGACCTGTGTCGCACGTTGGGCGATGCGGCGCGATGGCTTTGGCCGCCCGCGTCTATAATTCATACGGTTATGTGCGTCCGCGTCCGTCGGGCGCTCGGTTCGGGGGCCAAAAGCGCCGCCGAAGACACGGGAGGAGAACCCAATGGCAGACACCATGCAGCTCGTGATCGTTCGTCACGGCGAGTCCGAGTGGAACAAGGCCAACCTGTTCACCGGTTGGACCGACGTGGAGCTTTCTGAGGCCGGCGTCGAGGAGGCCAAGGAGGGCGGCCGTGCCCTCAAGGAGGCCGGCTATGACTTCGACATCTGCTACACCAGCTACCTCAAGCGTGCCATCCACACCCTGAACAACGTCCTGTTCGCCATGGACCGCGAGTGGCTGCCCGTCATCAAGAGCTGGAAGCTCAACGAGCGTCACTATGGCGCCCTGCAGGGCATGAAC
>CACXFF010000032.1 GCA_902766805.1 uncultured Coriobacteriaceae bacterium
CTGCGCTGCGTCGACGATCGTGCAGATCGGGGACACGAGGTCACAAGCCTCGAAGTCCGCACGGGAAAAATTGATGGAGGCGGGGACGATGCGTCTGCCGGTCCGTTCGCTGTTCTTCATGTGGGACAGGACTTGCTGCACCACATAGAGGTCTAGCTTGTGGATGAGCATGGCCTCTTCCAGCACCGGGATGAACGTCGAGGGCATCAGCATGCCGTGCTCGGGGTCTATCCAACGGGCCAGCGCCTCGACATCGCAGACCTTACCGTTGACGGAACGAACGATGGGCTGGTAGTAGACCTGGATCCAACCCTCTTCGATCGCGCGGTCGAGGTTGTTCACGATTGCCTGGCGGCTCTTCTCCTCCTCCAGCATCTGCATGTCAAAAAACGCGTAGTAGGACTCCTTGCGCTTCTTCCAGACGTTGGCTGCCAAACGCGCGCGGTCGCAAGCCGTGTCGACCTGCACCTCCTCGATGCTGTCGGGATAGACGCCAATCCTCAAGGGGAGGTTTTTGCCGTCGTTGAGGGCATCGTTGCGCGCTATCACCTCTGCGAGGCGTCGGTGCAGTCCCGCTTCCGGCGCGATCACAGCGAAGTGGTCCTGGGCGAAGCGCGAACAGTTCTCGGCACCGAACTGCTCCGCGAGAAGCTCGGCTACCGCGCAGATGAGGCGGTTGCCCTCCGCGAAGCCATGCCAGCGATTGAAGGTCTTCAGGTCCGTCAGGTCAAAGAAGAGGATCGCCGAGTCGGCCCCTTGGGCACGCAGCTCCCTGCGTTTGTCCTCTGCGAGCTCGAAGAACGAGGTCATGCTTGGCAAGCCGGTCATAGCGTCATAGTTCATGCCAAGCACTCCTTTTTTGAGAGGCGAGACGTCGCGCGGGGGCCAGAAGGGGAAGCACGGTTGCGATTCTCCCAGTATCCGTTATTTCGTGGCCTGCGACAACAAAGACGCATGGGTATTGGGCCAGCGGTCAAGCGACCTGCCAACGCTCCTGGAGCATGGGATTGTTGCGCTGTGCGGTCAAGCGACGCTGACGCCGGCTGTGCCTCTGGCGGGCGCCAATGCGGCCTCGGGCATCGCGCCTGCGACGGGGCACCCGCGTTCGATTCCCGGTGCTGCGTCCGGCCTACTCGTCGAGGTGAATCGTCCAGCCGGTGTCAATCTCCTTCTTGACCTTCGCTTTGGTGCGCTCGTCGAGCTCTGGCCAATCGCTCACCTTGCTCGCACCACGGCTCACGAGGTGCGCGTGTTCGGCGCACAGGGCGAGCGGCGTGTCCGAGAGCGAGTCGGAGTAGAAGTGGTCGATCACGGGGAAGCCGTGGTCGATGATGTAGCGAGCCTTTTCCCGGGCGTACATGAGGTTGTTCACGAGTACGCCCAGCTCGCGGTCATAGTCGGTCGCCACGCAGTTCACGCCGAGCCTGCGCGCGATGGGCTCGATGATACAGGTGGGCGAGGCGCTGATGATGAGGTCGTCGGGTTTTTTCTGAGCGAGGTACCAAGGGGCGATCCGGTGTTCGTGCTTGTCCCAATAGCGCTCGATCTGCTCGTCGAAGTCGTCGACGACCATGAGGAAGCTGTACCCTTCGCGCAACATGCGGTAGGCCGGCAGCTTGCCGAGCTTGTTGAGCACCAGGGCCTTGACGGCACGCGGCACGTAGCTGACCCAGAGCTTCGGCTGACGCCGCGCGCACCAGAGGGCGAAGCTGACCGTGGCGTTCGACGGATAGATGGTGCCATCGAAGTCGTATGCGTTCATCCGATCCCTTTCTCGCGGCGCTAGCTTCTGGCGGGCGCTTGCGCAGGGCGGTCCCCGCGCGGGGGTCCTGTGCCTCTCGCGGACGCCTTTGCGGTCGGAGCGTCTTGCATGGTATGTCCATTCTACGCGCACAAGGGCGGCTTGGCCCCAGCGACGTGCACGAGCGCGGGAAGCTTGCCCGCCATCGCTTGCGCGTTGCATGGATGACTTGGCCCCCGCTGCGTTCGTCGGCTTCCCGCTAGTGGAACGTCTGCACGAGGTCGACGGCGAAAAACGCGATCATTCCGATATAGCAGGCAAGCCGAATCCATCGCAGCAAGCCGGGAATCTCTTTGTGCATGCGCGTGGTGAGGATGCCCGAAAGTACCAGGATGAGCAGCAGAGGGGACAAGATGCTGGCGCCCGCAAAGACCGCCCCCGTAGCCAAGGCATAGCCCGCAGGCAGCGTCACGCAGAGGCCCGCCACGATGACAAGGGGGGCACAGGGCGTGATGCCAAAGCCCGCACCCGCAATGAACAGGGCCGGCATATGGATGTCGCTCTGTGCTGCCGCCTGAATCTGTTGGTGGTCTCGGCACTGGTCCTTGCAGCTGTGCTGGCCGCGCGCCTCACGACACCAGCCGTAGAGGAGCCAAATGCCCATGCCCATGATGAACAGGTCGAAGGCACGTTGGATCCATCCGTGTGCGATGCCGTCGCCTTCCGCGATGACGGTCTTGCCGACGAGCGAGACCACCAGGCAGAGCGCGGCGACGCTCACGACCTTGCCAACGAAGAACACGAGGAAGGCCAGCATCGA
>CACXFF010000033.1 GCA_902766805.1 uncultured Coriobacteriaceae bacterium
CGTCATGCGCGGCAGCTGCGACGCACGGCTAGCCAGAGAACTCGGCACCACCCCGGACGAAACGCACGGCCAGCGCCTTGAGACCCTCGCGGTGACGGTAGTAGCGCACCATGAGCTCCATGCGGCGCCAGGAGGGCAGCGGCGCGTGACGTACGCTCATGCGCACGATGGCCCACACGGGCCCGGCCAAGCGCGAGTGCAGCACGATGTCATCGGCCCCCCAATACGACGTGAGCAGATCGCCCGCCTCGGCGAACAGCGCGGCGCACGCGGCATCCGGCAAGCGCAGGGCGTCGTAAAGCACGAACTCCACAAGCCAGCCCAGCATGAGGTCGCGGTTCTCGTCCAGGATGCCCAGCTCGTCCCAACGGGCGTAGGCCCGGCGCACGACCTCCAGGTGCGTGCGGAGCTGTTCGGGCGAGCCCGCGGCGACCTTGCTCATGAGCGAGCCGGGGCGGCTGGGCCGGTAGCGGTAGAGGCTGTCGGAGATCATGCGCACGCGCTGGGCCAACGGGTAGGCGCACATGCAGAAGAGCTGGTCCTCGCCCAAGTTGAGGCCCTCGGCAAAAGCCAGGCCACGCTCGGAGAACATGCGACGCGCACAGGCGATGCGCCAGATGAAGGGACGGGTGTTCTCGGTGAACAGGATGTTCGGGTCGAACCCCTCGAAGCTCGCGTCGCGGCTGGACAGGTGGTCGAGCAGCCACACCGAGGCGTTCTGGTCGTCGATGACCTCGGCACCGTAGACGAGCAGGTCGGGATCGTAGGCGGCGAAGGTCTCCACGATGCGCGCGGCCGCCTGGGGCGCCAGGCAATCGTCGGGGTCCAGGAAACAGACCACCGGCGCACTCGAGGCAGCCACGCCGCGGTTGCGCGCGCACGAGACGCCCAGGTCCGGCTGGTGGATCACGCGGATGCGCGCGTCGGCGGCCGCGTACTCGTCCAGGATCTTGCCTGAGCTGTCGGTCGAGCCGTCGTCGACGCACACGACCTCGATGTCTTCCAGTGACTGGTCGAGCACCGAGTCGAGCGCTTCGCGCAGGTACTCCTCCACGTTGTAGACCGGAACGATGATGGACAGCTGCGCCATGGCGCACCTCCTCGTGAGCGGAGCGATACGGTCGGGGCCCTACAGGCCAATGCCGAGCACGGCGGCCACCAGGCGTGGGCCCCCGAGCCCCCAATAGTGGCGCAGGGTGGCGAGCTTGCCGCTCCCCTGCTTGCCCGCCTTGAACGCACGGAAACGGTCCTGGTCGTACATGGCCGCGAGCAGCAACGCGTCCTTGACCGGGTCGAACAGCGCGTGGTCGATGCGCCCTGCCGCCTCGTCGGCCGAGAACTCCTCGGACACGCGCGCCAGGAACGCGTCGGCGAGCTCGCCGTCCAGGCGCTCCCAGTTCCACATGTAGGTGTCGAACTTCATGAGCTCGAGCACGCCCTGCAGGCGTATCTGCAGGGCGGGGTCCTCGTCGAGCACACGCTGGCACTCGGCGTACTCCGGGCACACCAAGAAGGCCTTGCGCTGGTCGTGCACCGAGCTCGCCTCGTTGTCCTGGCGATAGTGCAGCACGCAGGCGTCCAGGTAAGTCACGCGCTGCGCGTGGGCAAAGACCTTGAACGAGAAGCTGGTGTCCTGGTAGCTCGCGCCCGGCGTCTCCAGGAACCGGATGCCGTGCTCGCGCAGGAAGTCCAGGCGATACAGCGCCGACCAGATGGAGGGCTTGGCATGGAAGATGCGTGCGTCCTCGCGCGACGGGCACTGCGTGGTGCCGCCGAGCCCCTCGGGGATGAGCCCGAAGCGCTCGTTGCGTTCCTGCGGGACCGACCAGTACAGCCAAAAGTCCGCCTTGACCACGTCGGCGTCAGTGCGCCGTGCCTCGGCGACCAGCCGCTCGAGCGCACAGTCGGCGTAGTAGTCATCGGACTCCAGGATGGCCAAGTACTGGCCGCGCGCCGCGTCCATGCCCTGGTTCATGGAAGCACCATAGCCCGAGTTGGGCTTGTCGATCACGCGGAAGCGCGGGTCGGCATCGAGGTAGCGTTGAATGATCGCGCGCGAGCCATCCGTCGAGCCGTCATTGATGAGGATGGCCTCGAAGTCCTGATAGGTCTGGTCGACCAGCGAGCGCAGGCACTGGTCCAGGTAGCGCTCCACGTTGTAGATGGGGACGAGCACCGAGACGGTTGGCATGACTACCTCCTCAAGAGGGCGTTGAGCTGGGCTTGGCTGCTCACGCCGGCCGCATGGCAGGCACGCGCCACAAGGTAGCGCCGCTGCGTGGCACGCGCGATGGACCCATGGTCGCGCTCCAGGCGCCAACGGAAGGACCGGGCACGAGCCAAGCCGCGTGCGCGGTCGGCGTCGAAGATGAGCGCGATGTTGTAGTGGGTGTTGACGATGAGGCAGGCGCGCTGGAACAGATAGGCAGCACGGGCGGGCGACAGGCTCGCGCGGCGCCGCTCGTACAGCGCGCAGATCTCCTGCGTGACGCGCTCGTGGTCGGCCCAGCGCCGCACGTAGGAGGCGTCCGCCACGCTCTGCGCGGCGTTGCCCACCAGATAGCGGTAGACGGTCAGATCCACGAAACACAGGTCTGCCGCGTCGAGCGTGCCCTTCACCACGTACTCGAAGTCCTCGTAGAAGGTCTTTTCCAGCAGGCGCAGGCCGCAGGCGCGCAGCTGCTCCGTGCGGATGCTCAGCGTGTGGATCATGAGGAAGGGCGTGAGCTCGGGCTGGACGCAGACCTCCTCGAAGGGCAGCACCCGGTCGAGCGGGGCCTCGGCGGGCAGGTCGAAGCGCCGCTCGGCGCGCGTGGCCATGTCCACCTCGGTCTTCACGTCCACCACGCAGTCGCAGCTGAGGCCCTCGAGCCGGCGCGTGAGCTCGAGCAGCGCGTCGCTGTCAACCCAATCGTCGGCGTCGATCGTGCGGAAGTAGCGCCCGCGCGCGACGGCCAAGGCGGCGTTGATGGCCGAACCGTGCCCGCCGTTGGGCTTGGTCAGCACGCGGAAGATGCCCGGCCACGAGCGCTCGAAGGAACGGGCCAACGCCAGCGTCGCACCGTCATCGGTAGAGCCGTCGTCCACCACGATGACCTCCACGCGGCCCTCCAGCCGCACGTCGGCATAGCTCGCGAGGGTCTGGGGCAGGTAGGCACTCACGTTGTACGAGGGCACGCAGATGCTCAGTTGCAGCTCTTCGGCCATGGCTACCTCCCGCTCCGCGCCCGGGTGAAGCCCGTGGAGCTCAGCTTGCGCGCCGCGTAGACCGCGTGCGCCAACGACATGAACGCCATCGCGTTGCGGCTGCGCGCCACCTCGATGGCACAGGCGAGCGAGGCGCTGTCGCGGGCCTGCGCATAGGGCACCAGCTCGCAGAACAGGTCGCTGCGGAAGATTCCCAGCAGCCAACGGCCCTTGCGGGTGTCGTTCCAGGCCTCGATGCCCGCGTCCACGTCGAGGAAGGTGCGATAGGTAGCCGACAGCAGGTAGCGCACGTAGAGCGAACCGATCAGCGCGCGCTGCTCGTCGAACATGCCCCAGGAGCGCGCCAGGCCCACGAGCAGCTCGATGCGGCGCTGGTGCAGCGCCCAATACTCGCGCGCACCGTAGGCGTTGGCATTGGTGAGCGAACGGCCGTCCTGCTTGCGATAGTCGTACGGAGCGCCATCGAGCTCCACCAGGCTGGTGACGCTCGGAGCGTACGCCGCGTTGAAGGAGACGTCCTCAATCAGGCGCAGGTTCACGAAGCGCAGCCCCGCGGCGCGCAGGGCATCGAGCCGGTAGCACTTGTTCCAGGCATAGCCAAAGAGCGTGTCGCGCTCGAGCTCGAAGACGTGCGCGTGCAGCGCGTCGCCCTCCCACAGCCCGGCGCGGGAGGCGATCTCGTGGTCGTAGAGCCACGTGCCGTCCTGCGCGTAGTAACGTTCGCGGCAGCCAAAGAGCACCAGGTCGGGTCCGCCGGGGACCTCGAGCGTGGCCAGCGCCACACGGGCGAGCAGGTCGGGGTCATAGCGATCGTCGGGGTCGGGCATCCACAGGTAGTAGCCACGCGCCGCGTCCATGCCGCTGTTGCGCGCCGCCGCCAGGCCGAGGTTGCGCTCGTGCGTGACCACGCGCACGCGAGGATCGCGCTCGGCCGCCGCGCGCGCGATGTCCCCACATCCGTCCGGGCTCGCGTCGTCCACCACGATGAGCTCGAGGTCGTCACAGCTCTGGCCGAGGATCTGGTCCAGGGCCTCGGGCAGGTACTCCTCCACCTGATAGCAGGGCAGGACCACGGAGAACAGCGGTCGGTCGCTCATGCTTGCTCGCACCCCTCTCTTGTGCCCGGCGCGCGTCCGGCCGGGAGTCACCCGCGCCCGGCGGGCGCAGGGCTGGCCTTATTGTCCCAGGCTCCGGTAGGCCGCACACACCTCCTGCGTGGGGCCCACCATGCGCTGCTGTCCCTTCTCGATCCAGCAGACGCGGTTGCACATGCGCTCGACGAGGCCGATGTCGTGGCTCACGAGCAGCACGGTGACGTTCTCGGACTCGATGAGCTCGCGGATGCGGTTCTCGCACTTCTGTTGGAAGAGGAAGTCGCCCACCGAGAGCGTCTCGTCCACGATGAGGATGTCGGGCTCGGTGATCGTGGCGATCGCGAAGGCGATGCGCGCGATCATGCCGCTGGAGTAGTTCTTGAGCGGCATGTCCAGGAAGTCCCACAGCTCGGCGAAATCCACGATGCGGTCGAAATTGGCGTCGATGAACTCCTTGCGATAGCCCAGCAGCGCGCCGTTCAGGTAGATGTTCTCCTTGGCGGTGAGCTCCATGTCGAAGCCCGCGCCGAGCTCGATGAGCGGCGCGATGGAGCCACGCACCTCGCAGCTGCCCTCGGACGCCTCCAGCACGCCCGCGATGATCTTGAGCATCGTGGACTTGCCGGAGCCGTTCGTGCCGACCAGCCCGAAGGCCTCGCCGCGCGCGACCTCGAAGCTCACATGGTTGAGGGCACGGAACTCCTTGAACTGCAGCTCGTGGCGCACCAAGGCGATGAAGTACTCCTTGAGCGAGTTGTACTGCTGAGAAGCGATGTTGAAGATCATGGAC
>CACXFF010000034.1 GCA_902766805.1 uncultured Coriobacteriaceae bacterium
GCTCGGCGCCGTCTCGTCGCTGCGCAGCCGCTCCGCCCAACTGCAGACGATCCGCGGCGTCGTGCCCAACCTTGCCAAGCTTCCCGCAGGCTGCAGCTTCGCGGCGCGTTGCGACCAGTGCATGGCCGCCTGCGCCAGCGTGCAGCCCGAGCTCGTGAGCGTGGGCAAGGGACACGAGGTCCGCTGCCACCTGACGACGACGGAAGGAGGCGTTGCCCTATGAGCGACGCGCACGCCACCTCTCCCACGCGCGAGGCCCCGCTCGAGGCCCTGCGCGAGCCCCTGCTCGAAGCCCGCGAGCTGGTGAAGGAGTTCCCCCTGGACCGCAGGCGCAGCGTGCACGCCGTCAGCAACGTGTCGCTTGCGGTCTATGCGGGCGAGACCTTGGCCGTCGTCGGCGAGTCGGGCTGCGGCAAGTCCACGTTGGGACGCATGCTCATCGGCGCCCTGCCGCCCACCTCGGGCGAGCTGCGCTTCCGGGGCACGACGATCAGCGGCCTGAAGGAGCGAGACTTCGCCCCCTACCGGCGCCAGCTGCAGCTGGTGTTCCAAGACCCGTATGCCTCGCTCGACCCGCGCATGAAGGTGCGCGACCTCATCGCCGAGCCGCTCGTCACCCACCGCGTGTGCGCGACCAAGGACGAGACGACCCAACGGGTTCTCGAGCTCATGAGCGCGGTGGGCATCCCGCAGGACTACCTCAACCGCTACCCCCACCAGTTCTCGGGCGGCCAGCGTCAACGCATCGGCATCGCACGCGCCCTCGCGCTCGACCCAGCGCTCATCGTGTGCGACGAGCCCGTCTCGGCACTCGACGTCTCGGTGCAGAACCAGATCCTCAACCTGCTGAACGAGCTGCAGGACGCACGCGGCCTCACCTACCTGTTCATCAGTCACGACCTCTCGGTCGTCCGCCACATCTCCGACCGCGTCTGCGTGATGTTCTTGGGCAAGGTCATGGAGCTTGGCCCCACCGAAGAAGTCTTCGACGCGCCTCGCCACCCCTACACGCGCTTCCTGCTCGACGCGGTACAGCCACCCGACCCGCATCGTCGCGGCGAGGAGCTGCGCCTGCTCGAGGGCGAGCCGCCCAGCCCGGTCGACCCGCCGAGCGGCTGCGTCTTCCGCACGCGCTGCCCGTACGCGACCGAGCGCTGCGCGACGGAGGAGCCTGTCCTGCGCGCGGCGGGCGCGAGCGAGGTGGCCTGCCATCGGGCGGACGCGTGAGAACGAGGTGAGGATGGGCCCAGCAGCGGCCCAACAGCGGCCCAGCAGCGGCCCAACAGCGGCCCAACGGCGGCGCCCGAGACCCAAGGACAAACTATGGAGTGCACGCATCCACTGGTAGCATAGGACGGCAGGAACGTAAGCGACCAGCGCCCTTGGGGAAGCGACAGACAAGGAGCACGACAGTGAACAAGCACACGATGGCAGCGGCCCTGCTTGCAGCCGGTCTCACGTTGGGCGCGTGCGGCGGCGCAGCCCAACCCGCGGCGACCACCCAGGCGACCACGGCGGCAGCCACCCAAGCTGCAACGGCAACGGCGACCCAGACGCAGGGCATCGACTACAAGGCACTCGTGAACAAGCTCAACCCCCTGCCCGAGGGTTGGGAGGACGCCCTCGAGACCGTGAAGATCAAGAACTCCCTCGGCGACGACGTGGAGGTCGAGAAGAAGGCCTATGACGCCTACCTCGCGCTCAAGGCCGACCTGGAGAAGGAGGGCGTCCACGTCGACCTGGACTCTGCCCGCAGGAGCGTCGCCGAGCAGCAGCGCATCATGGACGAGTTCACCGAGAAGTACGGCGCGGACTACGCCAAAAAGACCGTTGCCACGCCAGGTTACTCCGAGCACCACACCGGCCTCGCCCTCGACCTGTATCTGAACATCGACGGCAAGGACGTGTACCTGAACGAAGACATGGTGCAGTACCCCGAGGTCTGGGCGCAGATCCACGCCAAGCTGGCCGAGCACGGCTTCATCCTGCGCTACCTGAAGGGCGCCGAGCACATCACGGGCTACGGCTACGAGCCCTGGCACATCCGCTACCTGGACGACGTTGACCTCGCCAAGCAGATCGCCGAGCGTGGCATCACGTTCGAGGAGTACCTCGCGGGCAAGGACGCGCCTACAGTCAGCTACAACCTGGAGGGCTCGCAGATCTTCAGCGCCGCGGACCTTGAGGAGGCCGCCGTGCAGGTCAAGTGCCAGTTCGCGACCTTCGCGGGCTGCGAGCTGCACAGCCTGTCCTTCGCCGGCGACGCGAGCAACTCGCCCGAGAACCTCGCCAAGGTGAAGGCGCACGACTCGAGCAAGGAATACACGCAGGTCATAGAGCTCACGACCAACTTCCACACGCCCGCGCAGGGCAGCGACGCGTTCGAGGCCGACAAGGAGATCGAGGGCTACCAGTGGTGGCTCGCCCGCGAGGACGGCAAGGGCTGGCAGCTCATCACCTGGGGCAACTAACCCATTGGGCACATTCCCCTCTCGCACAAGTCTGCCACCCTCCGGTACCGGTTGAGGATGGCAGACTTGTCGTAAAGAGAAGTGTGGAAAATAGCCGTGAGCAATAGGCCTATGGCACCAAACGGCTGTCTCCATGCTCGTCCATGCCGCCGCATGCGGCAGCATGGACGCAGCTGTCCCAAAGCAGCTATTCGACCACACCCAAAGCGCGAGCCCACTCAGACCTGCCCCACAGGACGCGGTCGACAAGGATGCCGCCATCCTCTTTTACGTGGTAGAACGCAAGCCAACCCTTGTATGCCGTCCATCGATAGTCGCAGGGTATGCCAGTCCTCGCTGCAACCGAGGGTGCCGAAAGGGGCATCGCTGCCACGGCTTCGATCGACGAGAGCACACCCTCGTAGATCTGTGCAGCGACTGACATGCTGCCCGACGTCTCACTGACCACATCAAGCAGCATGTCGAGGTCCCCCCAGGCAAGAGGCGCTATGACAGGCTCAGGCCTGCTCATGAGACAGCCTGTCCGCAAGGTGCGCGCGTGCGTCCGAAAGGCTGTGCACCCCTTCTGCGGCTGAGGCGCGGCCACGGTCAAGCTCGGCAACCAGGGCACGCGCCGACTCGATCGCCTCCCAATCCGCGATGTCCACAACAGCGTAACGGCCCCGCCCATTGCGCGTGAGGAAGACGGGGCTACCGGGAGCCACTTCCCTCAGCACCGCACCGTAGTTCCTGAGATCTGTGACGGGCATAATCGCAGGCATCTTTGCCTCCCTATCCGTCGAATAATCCATCGACACCTTCTACAGCATAGCACGGGTTGGCACACTCCCCTCTCACACAAGCCCGCCACCCTCTACCTGCACTTGGGGGTGGCGGGCTTGCGTCGAGAGAGAACTGCGCCATCCGAGGCAGGTATACTGGGCGAGAAGGGCCGAACCCAGCCGAGGAGGACCCCATGCCCATACAGCAACCAAGATGCACAGCTGAAGACTACTGGGCGTTGCCCGAGGGGGTCCGGGCAGAGCTCATCGACGGCGGGCTCTGGGACCTCGCCTCGCCCAGCCGCAAGCACCAGGAGATCGTCATCGAGACGAGCGTCCGCCTGAGGGAGTACATCGAGCGCCAGGGCGGCTCATGCAAGGTCTATCCCGCGCCCTTCGCCGTGAACCTTTTCGACGATGAGACGACCTTCGTGGAGCCGGACGTGTCAGTCGTCTGCGACCGCTCCAAGCTGTCCGACCGGGGTTGCGAGGGCGCGCCGGACTTGGTCGTCGAGGTGGTGTCGCCGTCCAATCCCGAGATGGACTACGTGTCCAAGCTCGGCCTCTACCGCGAGGCAGGCGTGCGCGAGTACTGGATCTGCGATCCCGAACGCGAACGGACGCTCGTCTACAACTTCGGCTCGGCGCAGGTCATGGCGCTCTACCCGTTTGCCGAGGATGTGCCTTCGGCGCTGTTCGAGGGCTTCACGATGAACTTCGCCGACATCGTCGCCAGGATGTAGGCCGCAACCTCAGCGCCCACCCCGATGGCACAGCTCTCTTTATGACAAGTCCGCCACCCTCGAGTACAGCTTGCGGGTGGCGGACTTATGTGAGAGAGAACTGCGCCATCTGACCGGACTGGCGCCTGCGCTACAGCACCGTCAGTCGCGGGTCCTGGGTCAGCAGACGACCCAGCTCGCCTTGCTCTGCGCGCGCGAAGCCGTGTGCACAGAGCAGCTCCGCCAGATCGCGCTCGTGCGCCCACGCGAGGAAGTCCCGCAGGTTGTTCAAGTGCGGCAGGGCTATCCTACGCCTGGGAATCATGCGTCCACCCTCTCGCGCAGTGCCTCGACCAACCGGCGAGGAATCTGCACGGGATACGCCTTCTGCCCGCGGGCTTGCTCAGGGCCGCAGGCAGAAGACGTAGCCGGACTCGTCGGCCTCACCGTAGGCGCTCAGCAGCGAAAAGCCCATGTGGCGGTAGAAGCCCACAGCGCGTTCGTTGGCCGCAGCGACGCCGAGGACCACGCCTGGCACGCCGTCCGCGCGCAAGCGGGCGATCAGCGCCTCCATCAGCGCGCGCCCGTTGCCGCCTCCGGTGTAGGGCTCTTCGATGTCGATGTGCAGGTGTGCTGGGTAGTCATCCGCAACCGAGGCGTAGAAGCCTGCCTCGTCGGCATAGCGTGCGCGGTACTCTGGCCCCAACGCCTCGATGCGCGCACGATACTCCGCGGTCGCGCCCTCCCAAACGCGCCAGTCCTCGCAGGCCAGCACGTAGCCGCGGGCCACCCCCTCGTCATCGAGCAGCATGTAGGCCACGCCGTGCTCGAGGTAAGGGTCGCAGTACATGAGCAGGGTGAAGGTGGCGTGGGTCTCGTCGCGCCGCGCGCGTTCGCTGGCACTCGCAATGCAGACGGCGCGCAACTCGTCGGCGTGATCTGGGGTGTAGGGAACGACGCGCATGGGGCTCCTATCCTGTTTGGCGAGCGGACGGACGAATTAGTGTAAAGTCGTGAGGGCCCGTCGGGCCGCCATCAGGCATTTTGTCGGCGGGGCTCCCCAC
>CACXFF010000035.1 GCA_902766805.1 uncultured Coriobacteriaceae bacterium
CCCGAGGGCGGGGACCTGAGCGACGCCGAGTGGGATCGCGTCTTCGAGCTCGAGGACAAGGCCTACTACGCCGAGCTGGGGCAGTGGCTCACGACCGACGAGGTCTCCGAGCTCAAGGCCCTCTACGACAAGTACTACGCCCTGCCCGAGGACGGGGACCTGAGCGACGCCGAGTGGGAGCGCGTCTGGGAGCTCGAGGACAAGGCCTACTACGCCGAGCTGGGGCAGTGGCTCACGGCCGACGAGGTCTCCGAGCTCAAGGCCCTCTACGACAGGTACTACGCCCTGCCCGAGGACGGGGACCTGAGCGACGCCGAGTGGGAGCGTATCTACGAGCTCGAGGACAAGGCCTGGGAGGCCATGGACCTGCAGGCGTAGGCGCTCGTGCCCTGGCCGCGAGGGGAAGGAGGGGGTGACTCCTTCCCCTCGCCTCTTTGTGCGTTGGCTGCGGCCCTGCCCTATACTGGGCCTGTGGCCGAAAGGGGGATCATCATGGCGCAGCTCATCTACCTGGCCGACGACGACCCGGCGCTGCTCGAGGTCTTTGGCGCGTTCCTGGAGTCGTCAGGCTACGAGGTGCGGACCTTCCCCACGGGCGACGCGCTGTCCGAGGAGTTCGCTCGTCGCGAGCCCGACCTCGTGGTGCTCGACGTGATGATGCCGGGCACCGACGGCCTCACCGTGTGCCGCCAGCTGCGGGCTGTCTCCGACGTGCCCATCGTGATCCTCACGGCCAAGGATTCCGAGATGGACTACCTGCACGGCCTGGCCATCGGCGGTGACGACTACCTCACCAAGCCCTTCTCTCCGGCCATGCTCGTGATGCGCGTGAAGGCCCTGCTGCGCCGCGTGGACATGGGCCGCGCGGCCTCCCGCAAGCCCGACCTGCTCACGCGCGGTGACGTGGAGCTGTCGGACGCATCGCACGAGGCGCGGGCCGTGGGCCGGCCCTTGCAGCTCACGATGACGGAGTTTGCCCTGCTCCGTTGCCTGTTGGCGGCTTCGGGCGCCGTGTCGCGCGACGAGCTGCTGCGCGAGGTGTGGGGCATCGATGCCGAGATAGAGACGCGTGTGACTGACGAGTGCGTGCGCAGGGTGCGGCGCAAGCTGCGCGACGCGGGCAGCACCACGGCCATCAAGGCGGTCTGGGGCTATGGCTATCGCTTGGAGGCGGGGGCTCCCGATGCGTGAGCGTGCCGCCGCCCTGCCCACCCGCTGGCGCTTGGCGCTGCTCGGCGCGCTCGGCGTGGCCTTGGCCATCGGCGCCGCCTGCCTGGCGCTCAACGTCTTCGAGAACGGGCAGATCGCCCGGGAGGCTGAGTCGTCGCTCGACGAGGCGCTGGGTTGGGAGGCCAGCAACGGCATGCCGGCGACGCGCGTGGCCAACTACCTGCTCTTGGACGAGGACTTTGGCCTCGTGGAAGACGAGGCGCTCTGGTACGCGGAACTTGACGAGCGGATTGCCGCGTGGTGTGCGCACTCTGCCCAGCCCAACGCGGTGCAGCGCGCCGTGTTGGGCGATGTGACCTGCTATCTGGAGCTGACCTATGCCGACGAGGCGCCCGCGGCGTATCCCGACCACTGGGGCCCCGCGTCTCAGGCGGCTCGCCGCGAGCGTTATCTCGTGGCTTATATTGACGTGTCGCCGCAGCTTGCCTTCGTGCGGGCGGTGGACGTGGCCTTCGGCGTCATCGCGCTCGTGGGTTGTGCGTTGGCGGCGTGGGCGGGCCTGCGCATGGGCGCGCGGATCGAGGCGGCCGACGAGGCGCAGCGCAAGCTCTTCGAGAACGTCTCGCACGAGCTCAAGACCCCGCTCGCGGCGGCGCGCGGCTATGCCGAGGCCGTGCAGGAGGGCGTCATGCCTGCCGACGAGGCCGCCCAAGGCATCGTGCGTGAGACCGACCGCATGGCTCGCCTGGTGGACCAGATCCTCGGGCTGGCGCGCCTGGACGCCGGCGCCGTCGTCCTGCGGCCCGAACGTGTGGAACTGGCCGATTTCGTGCAGGACTGCCTGATGCCGCTGGAGGGTGCGGTGCGGGCCAAGGGCCTGCAGGTGGAGCTGGAGCTCGCGCCGGGCGAGGTGGAGCTCGACCCCGAGCTCATGGGCCACGCCCTGGAGAACGTCCTGTCCAATGCCGTGCGCCATGCCGAGCGCCTGCTGCGCGTGAGCTTCGACGGTCAGGCGCTCGTGGTGGCCAACGACGGCACCATGCCCCGCCCCGAGGACGTCGATCACCTCTTCGACCGCTTCCGCACGAGCGAGGGCGGCTCCACCGGATTGGGGCTTGCCATCGCGCGCGAGGTCGTCGAGCTGCACGGTTGGCAGCTGGGCGCCCGGCTGGAGGGCGAGCTGCTCTGCGTCCGCTTCCAGGTGCGCGTCTAGTGCCCATAACGCCAGCAGGGTATCCCTTGTTACCCAGCAGCCGAAGGCTCTACGGTAACAAGGGACGCTGGTGTTACCCAGCAGCCGAAGGCTCTACGGTAACAAGAGGGCCCCGGCGCGGTGCCGAGGCCCTCTGGAGCGGAGCGGGATGTCGCGGACGGGATTTACGCCGCCTGGGCGAGCTCCTGCTTCTGGCCGTTGTAGGTCACGCCGTCGCCGTAGATGGTCTTCCAGTCCTTGGCCATGGAGACGGGCACGTAGCCGTACTCCTGGCACTGGCTGAGCATCTTCTCGGCCTTC
>CACXFF010000036.1 GCA_902766805.1 uncultured Coriobacteriaceae bacterium
GACGTAGATGGAGTGCAGGTTGTCGAGCTCCTCGTCGCGGCGGATGGCGTTCATGTCGCAGACGATGCCCTTGCCCACGTTGAAGTCGTAGCGCTTGAGCGCGTGGCGCTTCCATTTGGCGAGCGACTGCACGACCTCGGCGTCCTGGCCGACGGCGGGCACGTCGAAGCCCACGGGGCGCTCCACGCCGTTGAGGTTGTCGTTCATGCCACTCGTGGGGTCCACGACGAGCGGGGCGGTCACGCGTACCAGGTGGAGCGCGGCGCACATCTTGGCGAGGAACACGTGCTTGATGCGCTCGATGGCGCGTTGGGTGTCGTACAGGGTGAGCTGCGGCTCGTAGCCGGTCGGAATGGTGGTCATGGTAGCTCCTTGCATGCGTGCTGCTTTTGTACCGAGCTACCTTAGCGCGTCGTGTGGGGACGGACGCTTGCGAGGGCCCAAGCTGCAGCAACCTTGCAACGTTGGGCGCCATTGTTGCGCGCGCGTGGCACGGCGGCGAAGCCTGCGTTTCTCGTCGCTTGCCGGACGTTGACTACTTGCGCGTCTGCGGTGTCCCGTGCGGGGTTCCAGCGGGGCGGTCCGGCCAAAGGCTTACTGCCTGCGCCCGCCGAAGCCCGGCGCGAAGAGCTCGAGCGCGGTGAGGCCGGCGGCAAAAGCCAGGTCGCTCACGATGTTGGGGGCCCAGCTGCGCTGGAAGATGACGACGTTCATCACGAAGCCCACGAGCTCGATGATGCCGAAGGCCAACGCAAAGACGATGACGGCGCGCAGGACCTTCTTGAGCGGTTCGGACATGGCGGCTCCCTGTCTGTGAGAGAAGATGGCGAACTTGCACTGGGTGCAAGTTCGCCATCGTGTGGAACGGGTGGGGTGGACGCGAGCTTAGAACTGCACGGTCCTCGGCTCGGTGGTGAAGCTGCAGAAGGTCGCGGTGGCGTCCTTCATGTAGAGCACCACGGTGTTGCCGTCGCCCGCGGCGTACATGCGCTTGAGCGAGGGGTTGGCCTCGAGCATGGATTCTTCGGCCTCCACACGCGGGTCTTCCACAAGCTCGCCGGAGAGGCGGATCCACTGGCCCTTGGACATGCCGCTGATCTCGAACGCGGGGTTGGCCTTGAGCTGCTTGTAGCAGTCCTTCACGCGGCCGGTCTGGATGTAGAGCTTGCCCTCGAAGATGTGGGCGGTGCCGAAGGGGCGCACGTGGGGCTTGCCGTCCTCGTCGACGGTGGCCAGGTAGTAGGTGCCACAGGCCTGGAGGAACTCGCAAACTTCGTCGATGGCTGCCAAGGTAACTCCTATCTGTTGGGTGGGTTCATGCATCTGTATCGTAGCGCTTGTACGGTCGTGCGCGTGGTGCAGCTTGGGGACGGGTCGCACGCAGCGGGGAGTCGCCCGTTGCTGCGCGCGGTCGCGTGCCTACTCCTCGATGGGGGTGGGGTCGTGTGCCGCGAGGTCGATGAGGTCGAGCATCTCCATGCGCAGCTCGTCGTCCTGCGTAGCGCCCTTGGCCAGCTCGCGGGCGCTTTGCCAGGTGGCGCTGCCCTTGTGTGCCGAGTCGCGCAGCAGCATGCCGAACTCGATCACGGCCGCCTGCCAACGCCAGTCTGCGCTCGGGTCGTTGGTGAGCGTGCTGGCGTCCACGACGACCTGTTGCTCGCGCGTGGCGCTGCCGTCGGCCGGCTGATAGCGCAGCTTGGCCGTGAGCCACTCGCTCGAGCTGCTCGCCGGGGCTTCGCTGCCGTACTTGAGGTCGGGCACGGGGACGTCGAGCGGGGAGTCGGCCAACACGATCTCGTAGGCGACGGTGAACTGCTGGCCCGGCCCTACGTCTCCGGCGTCCTTGCTGTCGTCCTTGAAGTCCTCGTCGGCAAGGGCGCGGTTTTCGTAGCCGATGAGCCTGTAGCCCTTGACCTGGGCGGGGTTGAACTCCACCTGCACTTTGGCGTCATCGGCCAACGGCACGAGGTTGGCCATGAGCTTGTCGGCGAGGACGCGCTGTGCTTCGGCCACGCTGTCGATGTAATGGTAGGAGCCGTTGCCGTGGTCGGCGAGGGTCTCCATCTTGTTGTCCTTGTAGTTGCCCGACCCAAAGCCCAGCACGGAGAGGTAGATGCCGGTCTCGCGCTGCCTGTCGACGTAGTCGTGCAGCTCGGACTCGCTGCTCATGCCGACGTTGAGGTCGCCGTCGGAGGCCATGACGATGCGGTTCACGCCGCCTTGGATGTAATGGCGTGCGGCCACCTCGTAGGCCTGCGCCAAGCCGGCCTCGCCATTGGTGGAGCCGCTTGCCTTCAGGCGCTTGATGGCACGCAGGATCTCGCGGTGATCACTGCCCTTGGCGCCTTCCAGCACGATCTCCTCGCCGCTCGCGTAGGTCACGATGCTCACGGTGTCGTTGTCGTCCAGCTTGTCGACGAGCGTCTCGAATGCTTCCTTGAGCAGGTCGAGCTTGTCGCGGGACTCCATCGAGCCTGACACATCCACGAGGAACACGAGGTTGGAGCCCGCCTCGGCCACGCTCGTGGCCTCGGGGGAGGTGGCGAAGCCCAAGCTGAGCAGCTGGGTGTCGGGGTTCCAGGGGCAGGGAGCGAGCTGGGCGGTGATGGAGAACAGGTCGTCGCCCGTCGGCGCGGGGTAGGCGTAGTCGAAGTAGTTGAGCATCTCCTCGATGCGCACGGCACCGCTGGGTATCTCAGTTGCGTTGCTGCCATCGTTGATCATGCGGCGCAGGTTGGCGTAGCTCGCGGTGTCCACGTCGGCGGAGACGGTGGAGAGCGGGCGCGCAAGCGTGGAAACGAAGCCCGCTTCGTTCACGCTGCTGTATTCCTCGGTGTTGAACTGGCCGTTGAACTCGGGGTCTGTGTAGCCGGATTCCATTGCGGTGTAGCCGTCGAGGCGTTCGGCATCGGACGGCTTGGCCACCTCGGGATGTGTGGACGGACCGCAGCCGATGAGCGCCGTGGCGAGGGCCATGCCGGCGAGCGCGCGCAACAGGGTGCGGGGGACGGATGAGGTACGGGACATCTGGTGCTCCTCTCTCGCGGGTCCGGATGACTTGAGGATAACGGGGGACGGTGCGCGGATGCCGGAGCGGACATGCGGCTGGTAGCAAGTGCGGGGGGAGAGGGTGGGGCTGTGAAGCCGTGGTGAAGCAGGCGTGGAGGTGCCGTGGAGCACGCGGACGGATGGTGCCGGGCGTTGGGCGACGATGCAAAAGACGCAGGGCTTGCTGCGGCGGGAACGTATACTCCGTAGCTGTGCGCGCATCGTGCGCGGTGGCGTTCGCGTCGGGTGCGGGACTACGTGCTTCTGGCACGCGGTGGCGTGTTGGTCGGGCGTGGGGCTGCTCCGCGTCGTGAACACGGTGGCGCGCATAGAACGCGTGGGAAAGCTTTTGGGTGACAGGAGAGGGAAGACATGTTGCGTGTTGCTATCTGCTGCGGTGGCGGGTTCTCGTCATCCACCATGGCGGCACACCTGGACAGGCAGTTGCACGAGCGGGGGCTCGAAGACCAGGTGTCCATCCAGTACATTCCGTTCGCCGTGTTGGCGGGGAGCGGCCATGCCGCTTTCATCTCGCAGAAGACCAACCGTCAGGATGAGGTGGACGTGGCCCTGCTCTGCCCGCACCTGGAGTATCCGGCGCGCGACGCCGTGAAGAAGGGCCTGCTGCACATCCCCGTCTTCATCCTGCCGATGCGCCTCTACGGCCAGATCGATATCAACGGCGTGATCGAGGAGGCAGAGGACGTGCTCGAGCTGTGGAACAACGGCACGCCCAACGTGGTGACCTTCCCCGATGAGCCGCGCTCCATGACGGCCCCGCGCAACGTGTCGCATCGTCGCTGGCTCGCGCAGCAGGGCAAGTAGGGATTGCGTGCCTTTGGCTGGGGCGATCCTGGTGGGGGAGCCCCAGCGAGGCGCCCGCGCGTGACGGGGACACCGGTTGAGCGCGCCAGGCGTGGCATGCGCGGTCGGCGCCCCTTTTGTTGTCCTGTTCGGGCATGAACGGCTTGCGGGTTCTGGGGGTTTGCGGCTCAGAGAGTCTTTCTGGCCTGGAGGAGGCGTGCCGAGCCTTGGGGTGCGCGGGGTAGGGCTTGTTTTCGACAGCCCGGCCGGCACCAGCCCTTCTCTGGGCGCTGAATAAACGTCCCGGGGTTCCCGCCCTTTCAAATAGATTGCACTCGATCGTCGTCTGCGCTTTGTCAACTGGGCCTTTGCGTGGCGAGGGGCATCGAGTGCGAGGTAGCTAAAATAGCTACCTCGCACTCGATGCTTGCGCGCTTGCGTTTGCCCAGTTGGCGGCTGGCGTGAGGCAATCGAGTGCGAACTAATGCGACCAGCCGTGTGTTACGGGCGGCCATGGACCGCCCGATTTTTCGCACTTACAGCGCAGAGCGGTAGATGGCGCGGCAGTCGTCCATGGTGAGCGGCATGAAGTGACCGAAGCGCTCACCCTTGTTCTGCGCCAGCGTGGTGACGAGCGGCTCGATGTCCGCCTCTCCCAGGTCGAAGTCCCCCAGGCTCGCGGGCATGCCAAGGCTCTGGAAGAAGCCCTGCAGCTCGTCGATGGCGCAGTTGACGGCGTCGGCTATCGCCTCGTCGGCGGGCTCCAAGTCGCAGGCCGGCTCGATACCGAACACGTCGCGGGCGAAGAGCAGGAAACGCTGCGGGTCAGCCTTCCACACGTGGCGCATCCACGCGGGCAGGATGACGGCCAGGCCGGCGCCGTGGGTGATCTGCGGGTGATGGGCGGAAAGCTCGTGTTCCAGCGCGTGGCTCTCCCAGCCGCCGGCGCGTACGGTGGGCGAGAGCGAGCGGCCGCAGCCTGCGAGGTCGTTGTGCGCCAGGGTGCCCGCCCACATGATGGTGGCACGTGCGTCGTAGTCCTGCGGGTCCGCCATCACGCGCGGTGCCGCGTCGATGAGCGAGCGGATGATGCTGGCGGCAATCTGGTCGGTGAGGGGCACGGCGCCCACGCCGCTGAAGTAGCGCTCGCACACGTGGGCGATCATGTCCGTGACGCCTGCGGCGGTCTGGTAGGGCGGCAGCGTGAACGTGAGCTCGGGATCCATGATGGCGAGCTTGGGGCGGAAGACGTCGCTGCTCACGCCCAGCTTGCGCTCTTCGGCGTCGCAAGATATCACGCACGAGCCCGAGCCTTCCGAGCCAGCGGCGGGAAGGGTGAGCACGCTCGCGACGGGAAGGCAGCTCTCGATGCGGGCGCCATGGGCGAAGAAGTCCCACACGTCGTGGTCCGCTGGCGTACCAAAGGCTACGGCCTTGGCGGCATCGATCGCGCTGCCTCCGCCTACGGCGAGCACGCCGTCCACCGCTACCTTCCGCGCTTGAGCGATGGCCGCGCGCACCCAGGTCACTTCGGGGTTGGGGCGCACGCCGCCGGCCTCGACGTAGGCCACGCCTGCCGCGCTGAGGCTCGTGCGCACGCGGTCCAGGGTGCCCGTGCGTTCCACGGAGCCCTGGCCATATACCAGCAGGACGCGCGTCAGTCCTAGCGCGGCGACCTCTGAGCCTACCGCATCGGTCACGCCGCGGCCAAAGACGAATTTGGTGGGGGAGTAGTACGTGAAGTCGTTCATGGGGCCTCCTCGGATGGGTGCGGAGAAGTGTGGGGACGGGTGTTGCCCCTGCATTGTAGCGTCAGAGCGGACTCTCGGTTTGGTGGCATGGAGCAGATATCCAAATAAGTTGCCATCCTTAACGGCCTAACAAGAATGGGGATGCCATGCGGGGGCTCACCCACGCTGAGCGCGCGGTAGTTTGGAACAGTTGGATCGCAAAAGTCGCGGACTGTGTTGTCTGGCGGGCCGTGAGCTGGGGTACAGTGGCAGTCGGTGATGAAGCCGCTGAAGTAGTGAGTTGCCCGCGGAAGGAGACTCCCATGACTGAGTA
>CACXFF010000037.1 GCA_902766805.1 uncultured Coriobacteriaceae bacterium
CAAACCGCCCAAGGAGAGGGTCGACTTCGGCCCGACCAAGCCCTACACGGGCGGCTGCGTCGCCGTGCCCGAGTACACGATGGAGCTCATCATGCAGCGCGTGCAGACGGACTGCGTCGTGGTCATCGACACGCTGGACAACCTGCACGGAGAGCTGTAGGCAGGTCCTAGCACCTGAGGAGGGAACACCCATGAAGAGCACATGGACCCGCGGCGTCCTTTCGGCGGCACTCGCCGTCTCCATGACGCTGGGCCTGTCGCCCGTGGCTGGCGCGGCAGCTGCCCTGGCAGACGATTCCGAGTTTCAGGACGAGGTCTTGGCGCAGGCGGGGGAGACGCGGGACAGACAGGATACCGGGCCCGCACAGACGGATCTGCTCGGCGCTGAGGGCGCCTTGGCGGATCCCATTCCCGCATCCAAGCTCACGGCCGAAGCGCCCGCGCACTCGCATGACGGCGTGACGTTTGCCACGGCCTGGACCGCCACCGACAGCCTGCCGAGCGAGGCCGGCGTCTATTTCCTGGACGCCGACGTGACCATCACGCAGACCTGGGAGCCCGCGGACGGCACCAGCCTCTGCCTCAACGGTCACACGATCACGGCGGACATCGCGGACGCCACAGACGCCGGCGCTGCGATACAGGTGGATACGGGCCGGACCTTCAGCCTGTATGACTGCGGCAGCGGCGCCCTGCAGGCGGCCAGCGGCAAGGTCGTCGGGGTGGGCGTCAACTCCCAGGGCGGTGCCTTCTTCAACCTGCACGGCGGCACCATCAAGGGCTTCGGCATCGGCGTCATGACCGACCTCCTCAGCGCGCCGGACGAGAAGAGCAGCTCCCAGTTCGGCACGTTCAACATGAACGGCGGCACCATCACCGGCTGCACCACCAGGGGCGTCTACGTGTTCTCGGGCACCTTCAACATGAAGGGCGGCCTCATCACGCAGAACACGAGCCTCGATGACGGCGCGGGCGTGTACGTGCAGTATTCCACGTTCAACATGAGCGGCGGCGAGATCTCCCACAACAGCGCGAACCGCAACGGCGGTGGCCTGTACGTGTTCCACACCACCGACATCACGATCAGCGGCGGGTCCATCACGGGCAACCGCGCGCTGGGCGCCGACCCTGCCGAGGGCGAGGAGTCTGGCCTGGGCGGCGGCGTGTATGTGGACGAGCGCAGCGCGCTGAAGCTCACGGGCACGCCCATGATCGTCGGCAACACTGCGGCGGCAGGCAAGACCAGCAACGTGCAGCTGGGCGGCAAGCCCATCAGCGTCACGGGCAAGCTGGAATCCGGCGCACAGGTCGGCATCACGCAGGTGGCCTCGGCCGCGACCCAGATAAGCACCGAGGGCGAGTCGGATGCGCCCGCGGCCGATCCGTCGGCCTTCACCTCGGGCTACAAGAAGGCGGGGAACACGGTGGACCCGCAGGCGTATTTCGTGAGCGATGACGCCAGCCGGCTCGTGGGCTGGACCGAGAGCGGCGAGGAGGCGCGCCTGGTCGCGGCCCACAACGTCGTCGTGGCAGAGAGCTCCAACGGCAGCGTGGCCGCCAGCGCGACCAAGGCCCGCGCCAACGACACCGTCACGCTCACGGTCACGCCTGCCGCTGGCTACCAGCTCAAGGCGCTCACCGTGACAGACGCCGACAAGAAGGACATCACGGTCACCGACAACGCCTTCGTCATGCCCGCGAGCGACGTGACGGTGAGCGCCACCTTCGAGGCGGCGGCCCACACCATCAGCTTCGACGCCAACGGCGGCAGCGGCACCATGGATGCCCAGACCGTGACGGCCGGCCAGTCCGCCACCCTCAACGCCAACAAGTTCACGCGCTCGGGCTACACGTTCAAGGCGTGGAACACCCAGAAGGACGGCAGCGGCGTCTCGTATGCCGACAAGGGCAGCATCACGCCCCAGGGCGACGTGACACTCTATGCGCAGTGGACGGCCAGCTCCTCCTCCGGCTCGTCCAGCAGCTCGACGTCGAGCAAGACGTCCAGCTCGTCCAGCTCGTCGCTCGCCAAGACGGGCGACTCGGCCTCGCCCGTCGGCATCGTGGCCGCGCTGGCCGCCGGTGCTGGCGCCGTTGCGGCGTACGTCGGCATTCGCAGGAAGCGCCGCGAGTAACGCCGTAAGGCACACGGCATAGGCACTGTTACGGAGCGCCAGGCACCACTGCGGTGCCTGGCGCTCTCATGATGGCCCAACGCATGCAAGGCGCAGCTTGCCCTGCGTGGCGCCGGCTGCGTGGTGCTACCATGGCAGCGGCGCGCGAACCCCGAGCGAGGAGGCCCCGTGACACCCTCAGTGACGCTCCACACCGTCAAGCCGTGTGACCTGCCGGCGTTCAAGCGGCGCCTGCGGGAGGAGCTCTCGCAGGCGGCCCGCGAGCTGTTCCCGGACTTCGCCGATACCGCCCTGACCGAGGGCGACGTCGACGGGGCGCTGGGGGCTCCCGGAGCCGAGGCGCTGCAGATATGGTGCGACGGCGAGCAGGTCGGCGGGGCGGTCGTGACGGGGGAGGGCACGCACATGCTGCTCGACTTCATCTACATCGACGCCGGGCGCCGGGACCGGCAGCTGGGGCTTGCTGCCTGGAACGCCCTGGAGGCGCGGTACCCCCAGGCCACGCACTGGGAGCTCTGCACGCCCTACCGCGCGCGGCGCAACATCCACTTCTATGTGAACAAGTGCGGCTTTTGCGTCACCGAGTATTACAACAGCCGCCACCCCGACCCGCACTGGCCGCAGGACGAGCTGGGGGACAGCTCGGATGATGACGGTGGCATGTTCAAGCTCGAGAAGGACATCGCCCGCTAGCCCGCCGGACACCCTTTTGGTGCTTGCCCTACACGTCCAGCCGCTGGCGCTCGACCAGGTCGGCGAACAGCCCGCCCTGCGCGATGAGCTCGTCGTAGGTGCCATCCTCGACGATCTTGCCGCCTTCCAGGTACACGATGCGGTCGCAGTTCTTGATGGTGGAAAGCCGGTGCGCGATGACGATGCGCGTGCACCTGAGCGTGTCGAGCGCCTCGGACACCTGCTTCTGCGTGCGGTTGTCGAGCGCGCTTGTGGCCTCGTCGAATATGAGCACGCGCGGGCGCGGTGCCACGGCGCGGGCTATCATGAGGCGCTGCTTCTGCCCACCTGATATGCCGCCTGCACCCTCGGAGATCATGGTCTGCATGCCCATCGGAATGGCACGGATGTCATCGGCGATGCCAGCGACTTCAGCCGCCTCCCATGCGTCGTCTTCCGTCAGCTGCGGTGCCGATATCGTGATGTTGCTAAAGATATCCTCATGGAACAAGGTCCCGTCTTGGGTCACCGTGCCGATGCGACGACGCAGAGAGCGTAGGTCGAGTCCGGCCATGTCCTTGCCGTCGTAGTAGATGGCGCCCTTTTCTGGCGTTTCGAAGCCCAACAGCAACCGCACGAGTGTCGACTTGCCGCAGCCCGACTTGCCGACAATCGACACGTACTGTCCAGCGCGGATGCTCAGGCTCAGGCCGTCGATGACGTAAGGCATGTCCTCGTCGTAGCGAAAGTAGATATCGCTGAGCTCGACGCGACCGTTCAAACTCGTAACGATTTCCTTGCTATGCAAAGAACGAACCAGCACCACTTTTGAGATGCGGTATAATAAAAACCATTAACAATGTGCGCGCAATTCGCATGGGCGGGCGTGCCCCGACGCGCTTCGAGCGGCCGCGGGCGGGGCAGGTGGCGCGAAGCCCGGGCGGCCCGGGAGCGCGTCTCCCGGGGGCGGAACGCGCGGGGCTGACGCCCGCTTGTGCGGCCGGCTTCCGCGACTTTCCTCGCAACGGACGCGACGGGGCGTCGCCCCTCGGCGTGACGGCGGTGCGGTCGTCCGCGTGCCCGCCTGGCCGCTCGTCTTCCTCGCCCAGGCACGCGCGCCGGCCGTCCGCAGACGCTTACGTTCCGTCGCCTTGCGCGCCGTTGCCGGCCGTCGGGTCTGCCTGTCCTTGCTCGCTCGGGGCCGCGCCGCAGTCGCCCGGAACCGCTTGCGCTTTGGCCGCCCTTCGCACGTCTCGGCGTCGCGTCGTGCTCGTTCGCGACGCAGGCTGACGCCGATGCCGGAAGAGCGCGCGCCGGCGTCGACCCGGAGGCCGCCCGGCGACCGACGAGGCGGGCACCCGACAACCGACGAAGCGGGCGCCTGGGGGCTCCGGCGAGCGCCCATTCGTCGACGGGGCGGGCGCCCTGATGACCGGCGAGGCGGGCGCCACGAAGGCCGACGGAGCTGCCGCATGGCACCGATGAATCGAGCATTAAGTGTCGACGAAGTGACCTCCCGTCACCGACGAAGCGAGCACCCGATGTCGTCCATTCGACCACCCGTCCCGACGGGGGTGGAGGCCACCGGCGAGGCGCCACGACCCAGATGCGGTCGCCTCCTTTTCCGCGGCCAGTTGCGACCACGGCGGCCCGCCGCATCGCGCTCCCGCCCCGAGCGAGGGGCGACGGACCGAGGCTTGCGTCGCGGCCGCGGCCAGCCGCCTTCGCCCCACGCCAAACGTGACTCGAAGGCCGCGCCCGCACCCGAAAACGGGCCAAGCCCGCCGCCAAGATCCGGCCATGCTCGCACCCGAAAGGCGAGCGTGCCCGCGCCCGAAAGCCGGCCATGCTCAGGCTCGAAAGGCAAGCGTGCCCGCACCCGAATAATGCCAGAGCCCACGCCCGCAAGACGGCCATGGCCAGGCCCGGGAGACGGCCGCGTGCGCAACCGGAAGATGGACGTCAACCCCATCGCCTCGGACGCCAAGCTCGACCTGCTGATCGCGGGTGAGGCGGGCGACCTGCCGGCCTGGCCGCGACCTACGTGCAGGCCCTGGCGGGCGTGGAGCTGCCCGACGGATGGGCGTGGGCGGACAGCACGACGAGCGTCGGCAACGCCTCGTCCGCGCCGGCGGCCTACAAGATCGTCCCCTCCGGCGCGGCCATGGTGGCAAGCGACAACAACAACGAGCAGATCGTGTTGGTGAACGGCACGCTGACGGTCAGGAGGCCCTCGTCCAAGCCCGGCGCCAGCAAGTCTGGGCTGCGCGAGGAGCCCGGCAAGTCCGCCGAGGTGGACACATCCGGCTACACGGAGGACTCTGCGAAGAAGTACGCCGAGGCGCTGGCAGACGCCCAGAAGGTTCTCC
>CACXFF010000038.1 GCA_902766805.1 uncultured Coriobacteriaceae bacterium
CTCTTCGTTACCTCGGCGAACGGCACTCTTCAGCTAAGCCAACGCAACAAGAGCAGCACGCCACGCAAGGCCACCCCGCCCCCACGAGGCCCAAGCCGTCGCAGCGGGGCTAGCCAAGGGGGGCCGCGCCCGGGTACGAGCGCGGCCCCTGTCATAGTGGCGTTATGCCTAGCAGCGCGGCCTAGCGGACCCAGCGGCCACTCGCGTCGACGCTCCAGCCGTCGATCAGGGTGTCGAGCGCGCAGGAGCCCTTGGGGGCGCCGGCCTGCGGGTAGAGGTAGTACCAGGAGCCCGACACCTGCTGCCAGCCGGTGAGCATGCGGCCGAAGGTCCCGTCGTGCCCCTCGGACAGGTAGTACCAGAAGCCGTGGTCGAAGACCCAGCCGGAGACGAGGTGGCCGAAGCTGCCGTCGTGGTCCTGCGACAGGTAGTACCACTGGCCGTCCGCGTCCTGCAGCCAGCCCGCGTCCATGACGCCGTCGGCGGCGAAGTGGTACCACTGGCCGTCGGCGTCCTGCATCCAGCCGGTGACCTTGGCGCCGTCGCGCAGGTAGTACCAGGTCTTGTCCTCCGCGCGGCGCCAGCCGTCGGGCTCAGGCTCAGGATCGGCCTCCGCGGGCGTCGCGTAGATCTTGATGGAGAAGTTGTCGATGGGGAGCGCGTCTATGCGCCGGTCGAACACATAGCCCGCCTTCGCGGCCGCCTGCAATTCCGGGTCGTCCGTCTCCATCGGAAGGGCCGCGATGTAGTCGCTCCAGTCGACCCACGCGCCGTCCTTGTACAGGAAGCTCTCGCCCTTGTTCACGACCGCCTGGTTCCAGACGAGGTTGGCGTTCTTGAAGTTATCTAGCGTGTGCATCCATTCCCTGATCCCCTTGCTCACGCCCTGGTTCGCTGAGATGCCGTAGGTCTGCTTGCCGCCCTCGCCCTGCGAGGTCATGGTCGACACGACCGAGTACTTGTGTCCCGCCTGGAGCCTGAGGGGCTCGTCGAGGTCCAGGCGGTGGTAGCCGGCGTACTCGAAGCCGCCCGAGGCGCGGGCGAGCAGCTTGCCGTCGGTCGGCTCCGTGGCGCCGTCGTTCAGCTGGTAGATGGCGAAGGTCGCGCGCTGGTTCTGCCCGGACGTGCGTCCACCGATGCTCAGCACCGTCTGGTCGCCGACCTCCTCCGAAAGGTCGAACACGTTGGCGGAGCTCATGACGCCTTCGGAGGTCTCCGTGTAGAAGCCGCCGGACGCGACCATGTAGTCGTGCTGGAAGACGTTGGTCACGCCGCGCTGCCCCAGCAGGTTGGACGAGAATCTCATCGTCTCGGGGGTCGTGATCGTCCGGTCGTAGTACGACAGGTAGAAGTACCCGGTCGACTTCCCCTCGGAGTCGCTCACGCCGTAGTCGCCGACACCCGTCGGGTTCCCGAGGTCGTCGGTCGTCTCGTCGGTCTTGGAGCCCCAGCTGTTCTTCACGATCCAGGCGCCGTTGCCCGGCGGGGTGGTCTTCGCCGCGCTGTCCGGGTCGATGACGGGCTTGCCGTCCTCGCCGACGACGGGCTTGCCCTTCTCGTCGAGCAGGTTCAGGTCGTGCGTGAAGTTGCTCGCCGCGTAGTCGTCGTCCCAGCCGACCAGGCACACGGCATGGTCCATGCCCGGGTTGGTGAAGGTGTACTGCGCCCAGTTGTCCCTGTTCATGTACGTGGTGTCCCTGGCCGCCCCGGGCTGCGCCACGTCCGCCTTGTAGCCGATGTAGACGCCCCGGCCATTCGCCAGCTCCCGCTTGATGGCGTTCATGCTCGCGGCGCTGGGCGCCTCGCCGCCGTCCCAGTACGTGGGCAGCACGTTGCCGTCCTTGATGATCACGCCCACGTTCTTGAAGCGGTTCAGGGCGCCGTTGGCGTCGGTCACGGGAATCGACCAGTCGTCGAACGCGCTGTACGCGGGAGACGCCGCATATTGTTTGCGATAGTCTTCCAACAAGGTGTTGTACACCTCATCGTAGGTCATGCCGTACTTGTCCGCGGCCTCTTGCATCATGGCCGGCGCCTGATCCACGGGCACGTGGCACTCGGTCGCGTACTGGGCGAGCGTGACGCCCACCGGGTCGCTTTCAATCGCCTCGGTGTTGAGGCGCGGCTTGCCGTCAGGACCGATGCCGCGGTACGGGAACTGCCCCTCCAGGACGGGGCCCGCGCCCTGGGAGAACATCGTGGTCACGAGGATGTTGTTGCCACCGGTGTCAAGGGCAAAGCTGCCGTCCTGCATCGGGTAGCTGCCCTCGCCCGCCTGCGCCGGGTCCTCCGCCTCGGTGATGTGATGCACCGCGAACCACGCGAGATGGCGCTCGGAAAGGTCGAGGTTGGACGGGTCGAAGTCAGTGTTGTTCGCGTCGGAGAGCAGCGAGGACTCGACCGCCGCCGTGGCGCCGAACGCCCAGCAGGTCTGCCACGGC
>CACXFF010000039.1 GCA_902766805.1 uncultured Coriobacteriaceae bacterium
CATGCAGAAACGCTTCCAGTCCATGACGATCGACCCGGCGAAGTCGGTGCGTTCGTAACGGCGGGGAGCCTGTCGGCAGACCCAAGCCCGTCCACGAAGAAGGGCCCTCGATCGCGTCTCTGCGGTCCGAGGGCCTTTCTGTGCCCCGCGCTGGTGCGTACGTCCCTGGGCTGGCTGTTGGCCAAGCGTTGGTCCCGCCCCGGGCGCGTGCGCGCGCAGCCCTGCAGACGCCCAGGTACAACCCTGCGTCACGGATAGAGCTCGTGCATCACCTGCGAGAGGTTGGCGAGGTCGAAGAAGCTGGAGTAGTCGTGGACCTCGGCCTCCTCGCGCTGGTCCTCGAACTCCACCGTGCGCAGCTCCTTGTGCGAACCCGCGCGCTCGAGCAGGTCGACGTCCACCGGCACGCCCCTGTCGATCTCCTCGCCCGCGTCGTTGACCAGGCGCGAGATCCACGAGGAGTGCGTGTAGGTCGGTCCGTCTCCGCTCAGGTCGATCTGCACGCTGCAGCTCCCGCCGCCAGACTTCTCGCCGATGATGGGCACGCCCGCGTCTTTGAGCAGACTGGGGAACTGGTTGCCGCACGAATAGCTGTAGCCGCTGGTGAGCACGGCGAAATGTAGGTCGGAGTAGTCCACCTGGGCGTCCTTCTCGTCGTATGCGCCGTCCAAGTTGCGGTCCACGGCGAAATACTCGGTGACCGTCTGGCCCGTGAGGGTGTTTTGGAAGTGCTCGTGCGACGTGTTGGCGATGAGGCTCGTCACGAAGGTGACCACGTCGTCCGATCCTCCGTCGTTCTTGGTGACGTCGATGACGACGTACTTCACCTCGGGGTCCGCCTGTGCCTGCTCCAGGCCGTTCATGAAGATGGCGAGGCAGTCGACCAAGCCCCTGGAGGGCGACGCCTTGTCCTGTATCGCCTCGCTGGCTGAGGGACGCTCGCCCTGACCCGCGAGGTGCTTGCGCCAAGCCTGCAGGTCGAGGCTGTCGAACGAGTCCATGACGATGACCGCGGTGTCGCCCTGCTTGATGTAGGTCTTGTCCCCATAGACCTCTTTGGCCAGCTTCTTGCAGGAGAGTTGGATGATGTTCTCGGGGGCGAGCCACTGCTTGTGCTGCGCGACCAGCTTGTTGATGGGGTCGTTCGGGTCGTCGGCAAGCGTCTTGTAGCGCTGGAAGAGGTCCTTGTGGGACTCGCTGACGTTGAGCCCCGAGCTCACGTTCAGGTCGATGGTGGTGTGCTCGTCCACGTTGAGCAGGGCGTGCAGGCCGTCGGTGCCGTGCAGGTACTGGGCGTGGTCCGGGGACAGCAGCGCGTCCTTGACGGCCTTGCCCTCCTCGCCCAAGCTCTGCAGGTACGCGTCGAGCCCCTGGGTCTTGAGCACGTCAGACGCGCTGAGGGGCTTGCCGTAGAAGGGGCCAAAGTCCAGGCAGAGCTGGGCATAGTTGTAGGCGATGAGGTCGGCCGGGCGCTCGGCCTGCGCGTAGAGGCCGTCGGTGAACTCCGGGTCGAGGTCGACCGGGGAGCGGTAGTCGTTGTCGTTGACCACGTAGAGCTTCTGGCCGTTGTACAGGGCGTAGTCGTAGCGCAGGTTGGTGAAGAAGGACGAGAGCGTGTGCACGGGCAGCCACAGGCCGTCGTCATCTCCTCGGGCGATGATCCCGTACTGGCCGAAGTCGATGGTGGCGGGGGAGGCGGGCTTGTCGTACTCGACGCGCTCCACGCGCGCGATCCCCACGTTGTCCAGGTAGACGTTGTCGATGCCGTCTTGGCCCAGAGACATCGTGTTGGCGAAGGAGGAATAGTCGGGCGATGTCAGCGTGCCCGCGACCGTGTCGACGACGGCCGTGCCGCCCAAGCCGTGCTCCATGGCGGTGGCGGGGTCGGCGCCCGTGTGGCTCGTGAGCAGCCAGGTGCCGTCGTCCTGCATCTTCTGCTCCATCTTGCCCTGGGGCAGCAGGAGCTGGTAGAAGTCGGCCACGTTCATGTAGGCGACGTGGGGCATGTCGTCGTAGAAGCGCAGCGTCGCGCGCTCGTCGGTGAGCTCCTCGCGGAAGACGGGCACCTGCTTGACCCGGTATCCGCCTTGCTGCTCGGTGCTGCTGCGGGTGCTGGCCTGCTGGGTCTGCGGCGCGGGGTTCGCGGCCGGCGCTGCCGTGCAGCCCGCGAGCGACAAGCCTGCCGTGACGATCAGCGCCAGTGCCCGGCGTCGTGGGTGGCGGGTGTGACTGTTGCCCATCGTGCGACCTCCTCGGACGTGCCAATTCTCTCTGCAGTGTACGGCATCTCGGGGCCTTGGCCCGTGAGGGAGCGGGCGTGGGGTGGCGGACTTGTGCCTGGCGCAGCTCCGCCACCTTGGCTGCGTTTTGCCCAGGGTGCTAGAATTAACTAATTTACATATGCTGGGACTGAGACGAGGGGACCAGTGCCATGGGCAAGGATGCGAAAAGCCTGGGGACGCGGGCGGCGGCCTGCGTCGTGAGCGTGGCGTTGGCGCAGGGTATGGTGCCTGCGCAGGCGCTAGCCGAGGCGATCGGCA
>CACXFF010000040.1 GCA_902766805.1 uncultured Coriobacteriaceae bacterium
ACGGCCTGCTGCGTCTCGAAGACCTGCCCTACGACGCCCTCGCCGATCTCGCGTCGTTCGCTCGTGATGTCGATGGGTCCCACCCAGAAGTACGGGCGCAGCGCTCCGTCCTCGGCATACCACAAGATGGCCCCCTCGGCATCCATTTCCTCCACGATGGCGCGCATGCCGTCGCGCAGGGCGACGTCGATCGTCTCGGAGTTCGAGATGATGTTCTGGACGCGTGCCATCATCTGGTAGGTGCGCAGCATCGACTGGTCCATGGTCGGTCCTTCCTAGTCGCTGGCCACCATGCGTACGACGCCGAGCAGGGCATCTCGGTGAGGTCCTTCGGGGAGCGCGGACAGCGTGTCGGCGGCCTGTCCAGCCAGACGCGCGAGGTAGGCGCGGGCGTACGCGATGCCCCCGGCCTGCTCGACGAGGCTGCGGGCCTCCCCGAGCTCCGCGGGCGTCGGGTGCACGAGCGCCGCGAGCTCTCGCAGCCGGTCGCCCACCGTCTCGTCGGCGAACGCGTGGATGGCAGGGATGGTGTAGATGCCTTCCGAGAAGTCCTCGTTGACGGGCTTGCCCGCCTGGCTCTCGTCTTCGGTCCAGTCCTTGAGGTCGTCGCGCACCTGGAACATGATGCCGAGGGTCTCGCCAAAGGAGCGTACGGCGGCCACGCTGTCCTCGGGCTGGCCCGTGATGAGGGCGGACAGCCCACAGCAGCTCTCGAAGAGGCTCGCGGTCTTCCTCTGGGCGACCGCCAGGTAGTCGCCCAAGCTCACCGTGCAGTCGTGCAGGTGTTCGTACTGCAGGACCTCTCCCGTGCACATGACGCGCACCAGGCGCGCCATCTCGGCGGCCGAGCGGTCATAGCCCTCCTGCAACAGGTATCCCTGGGCCGCCATCAGCAGGTAGTCGCTCGAGCACAGGGCAACCGGCACGCCGTAGGAGGACTGCACGGACGCGCTCCCGCGCCTGAGCGAGGCCCCGTCTATCACGTCGTCGAGGATGAGTGACGCGGTGTGGCCGAGCTCGTAGGCGGCGGCTGTCGCCAGCAGTTCGTCGCGGCACGACTCGTCGTAGCTGCCCGCGACGAGGAACATGAGGATGGGGCGCAGCATCTTGCCCGTGTTGCCCACGCTCTCGTCCAGGATACTTGCGAAACGCTCGTGCGCGATGCTCGGCTCGAGCGCGCGGGCCATGTGGGTGCGCACTTCGGCCAGATCGGGCGCAAACAAGGCTGCTAGCTGATTTAGGCTCATGATGACCTCTTTCCGCTCACGCACGCGCAGGCGCCGAACATGAATGTCTTGCATTGCAGCTCATCGTAGCCCTGCGCGTGCATCAGCTCGCTCAGCTGCCGCACGGTGATGAACTGCTTGGTGCTCTTGCTGAGCCACCGGTATTGCCTCCAACGCTTGATCCCTCCGCCCAGAAGCGGCATGAGCACCGAGAAGTAGAGGTGGTAGAACGGCCTCACCAGCGGGTTCGTCGGCACGAAGGAATCGATGCACACCAAGGTCGCGCCGGGTCGCAGCACGCGCCGTGCCTCCGCGAGCACCCGATCGTAGTCGGTGGTGTTGCGCAGGGCAAAGGCGATGCTCACGCCGTCGAAGCTCTCGTCGGCGAAGGGGAGCCCCTGTGCGTCGCCCTGCACCAGCGCGAGCGTGCCCAAGTCTTTGCAGCGCTCCTGGGCCTGCTCGAGCATGTTGGGGGAGAAGTCGAGGCCGACGAGCTCTGCGTCTGGCGCCTCCTGCGCGATGAGCAGCAGCATGTCGCCGGTGCCGCAGCCGATGTCCAAGATGCGCGGGCGCGCGGGGAGCCCGGCGCACAGCGTGCTCACCGCCGATCCCTTCCAGCGCTTGTGCAGCCCGAGGCTTATGCGCGCGTTGGCCTTGTCGTAACCCGACGCCACGCTTTGGAACACGCCGTATACGTATGAACGTTTGTCCTGCATGTTACCCCACCGCCAATGCCACGACGTACGCGAACGAGTCGATGATAACCAGCTGACCGATGCCGGCCATGATCTGCATGCGCGCGGGCTGGCCGAGCTGCAGGCTCAGCTGGCGCATGAGTCCCTGCAGCATCGCCGGCAGCTCGAGCGCGTAGACCAGGGCGCCCATCGGCATCCCCTGGGCGAGCAGCAGGAGCAGGGGAGAGGCGACCCAGACGATGATCGCCACGCGGTAGAACAGGTCCGTCTTCTGCCTGCCCAGGACGCAGGGCAGGGTGCGGCGGCCCGCCTCGAGGTCGCGCTCCAGGTCACAGCCGTTGTTGGAGAGCATGATGAGGCCGATGCCTATCGCCACGGGCAGTGCCTGTACCAGCACGAAGAACGACAACACGCGCGTCTGCAGGTACACGCCCGCCAAAGTGATGAGCCCTCCCATGACGAAGCCGCTGACCAGCTCGCCAAGCGGCAGGTACGAGATGGGCGTCTTGCCGTGCGAGTAGAGGACGACCACCACCGCGCCGACCAGGCCAATGATCAGCGGCACCGGTCCGGCGAGGAGCGTCGCGCCCAGCCCCGGGCCCAGCAGGGCGAGCGCCAGGAAGGCGATGCCGCAGTTGCGTGCTACGACGGGGTCGAGGCCGTAGACGATGACGGCGTCGGAGGCGTCGGGGGAGTTCTCCAGCGTGTCGGTGCCCTTCAGGAAGTCGGCGTAGTCGTTCAGGGCGTTCACGGCCGACTGCATGAGGATGGCGCCGATGAAAAGGCACAGCGCCTCGAGCGGGCGCAGGAAGCCCTGCGCCTTGTAGCTCAGGGCGATGGCCAGGACGCAGGGCATGACCGAGGCCGCCCAACTGCTCGGGGCGGCAAGGTCGAGCACGTCCTTTGGCCGCAACGCGTGTCGTTCCATGGACTTACCTCCCAAAGATGAGGGCGTGCTCGTCGCCCGGCAGGGCAGCTCGCGCCTGGTCGCGCAGGCCGTTCACGCCTATGAAGAACTGGCGCATCATCGCCACCATGAGGTAGCGCCCCTTGGGCGTGAGCGTCAGCTCCTCGTCCGTCGTCTTGTCGAAGGCCCCATTGGCCTTCATGAAAGCATACTCCGCGGGCAGGCCGTGCTTGACGTCGACGCCAAAGCGCTCACGCCAGGCCCGCCGGTCAAGCCTGAGGCCAAACAGGTCCATCATGAAGCGGTAACGCATCTCGTCGCGTCGCGAGAAGGCGATGCGTCCCATCGTTGACGTGCGGCCGCTCTCGATGCGGCGCGCGTAGTCCGCCAGGCTGAAGCTGTTCACGTAGAGCTGTCCGCCCAGGTAGCCCATGCCGCCCGAACCCACGGCCGCGTACTCCTCGTAGTTCACCACGTACTCGTCGATCATCTGGCCCTTCTCGCGGCTGAACGTGTAGCAGCTGCTGGGCACCCATTCCGCGTCTTGCCCGGCGCAGAACGCATCGAATACCTGGTGGTAGAAGGCTTCCTCCGTACGCTGCTCCACGTGCCCCATCGTTGCCTCGATGCTCGCCCTGCTCACGGGGGAGACCATGAGCGGGTAGAACGTCACCTGGTTGGCGCCGCTCGCTTGGGCGCACGCGATGTCGTGCGTGAGCATCTCGGGCGTCTGGGTGGGCAGGTTGAAGATCATGTCCACGTTGAGCGAATGGAAGAGCCCGGCGTCACAGATGCCCTGTATGCGCTCCAGGGTCTGCTCCGCGTTGCCGTACTTCTGCAGGCGGCCCATCTGCGTGAGCATGCCGTCGTCGAAGCTCTGTACGCCCACGGACACGCGCTGGACCAGGCCCTCGAGGGGCGCGAGGTACTCGGCCGAGAGATGGTTGGGGTTCGTCTCGATGCTCGCGTCACGGATCTGCGGGAACAGCTCGCGCGCCAGCGTGATGGTCGCGGCGAGCTCGTCCACCATGATGGTGGGGGTGCCACCGCCGACGTAGACCTCCTCGAACGAGTATCCCTTGTCGGCAAGCATGCGCAGCTCCGAGCGCATCTGTTCGAAATAGGGCACGGCGCGCTCGCGGGCAAACGGGAAACGGTTGAACGAGCAGTAGGGGCACAGCGACTCGCAGAACGGCACGTGCATGTACAGGAGATACTGCTTGCCTGGCTGCGGCGCGGGCAGCTCCACGTCATCGCGCGGGTCGAGCTTGAGGTAGCGGCCACCGAGGGTGGAAACCGCAGTTGACAATATGCGCTCGGAAATCATGGTCGTCCTATTCGTCTCGTCTCGTCAGTCATGTTGTACAAACTCGCACAAGTCGCGGGGTCGTACAAGCTGGAGGTCTCGAACGTGACGAAATGGACTCGTTCGCGCAGGAGGAAGCGGGCGTACTACGCTG
>CACXFF010000041.1 GCA_902766805.1 uncultured Coriobacteriaceae bacterium
AACGACCTTGTCCGCGTGTTCGTCGCGCAGCGCCGCAAGATCCAGCAGGGCGACAAGATCGCCGGCCGTCACGGCAACAAGGGTGTCGTGTGCAACGTGCTGCCCGTGGAGGACATGCCCTACATGGTCGACGGCACGCCCGTCGACGTCATCCTTGACCCGCTGGGCGTCCCCTCCCGTATGAACGTCGGCCAGCTGCTCGAGTGCCACCTGGGCTGGGCTGCCCAGAACGGTTGGGATACCGAGAACGAGGACTCCGACCGCTATGTGCCCGGTCCGCTCTACGTCTCCACGCCGATCTTTGACGGCGCGACTGACGTGGAGGTCGCGGACGTCATCCAGCGTGCCAACCGCAACCTTATGAACAAGGCGCGTCAGGAGTACGGCGAGCACATGATGGAGGCCTTCGTTCCGCAGCTCAACAGCATGGGCAAGATGACGCTGTTCGACGGCCGCACCGGCGAGCCCTTCGGCCAGCCCATCACCGTGGGTACCTCTTACATCCTCAAGCTCGGCCACATGGTCGACGACAAGATCCACGCGCGTTCCACCGGCCCCTACAGCCTCGTCACCCAGCAGCCTCTGGGCGGCAAGGCCCAGTTCGGCGGCCAGCGCTTCGGCGAGATGGAAGTGTGGGCCCTGTACGCGTATGGCGCGGCCAACGTGCTGCAGGAGATCCTCACGGTCAAGTCCGACGACACCAACGGTCGCGTCAAGACCTACGAGTCCATCGTCAAGGGCGAGAACGTGCCCGTGGCCGGTATCCCCGAGTCCTTCAAGGTGCTCGTCAAGGAGATCCGTTCGCTGGCTCTGGACATCCGTCCCATTCGCTACCGTCGCGAGTCCGACGTCGCTCCGGCGCAGCCCAAGACCACCGATGCCGTGGACCTGTTCTCGAGCGACATCACGACCGACGACCTTATCGGCGACCTCACCAGCTCCCGGGCCTTCGAGGACGACCTCGTGGGCGCCGTTACTGACGAGAAGGAGTAACACGTGGCAGATTTCGACACCACAGATTTCGACGCCATCAAGATCTCGCTGGCGTCTGCGGACCAGATCCGCTCTTGGTCGCACGGCGAGGTGAAGAAGCCCGAAACCATCAACTACCGTACCCTCAAGCCTGAGAAGGACGGTCTGTTCTGCGAGAAGATCTTTGGCCCGCAGAAGGACTGGGAGTGCTCCTGCGGCAAGTACAAGGGCATTCGCTTCAAGGGCATCACCTGCGAGCGCTGCGGCGTGGAGGTCACGAGTGCCAAGGTGCGTCGCGAGCGCATGGGCCACATTGAGCTGGCCGCGCCCGTGAGCCACATCTGGTACTTCAAGAGCCCCACGAGCTTCCCGCTGGCCCGTCTGCTCGACATCAAGTCCAAGGACTTGGAGAAGGTCCTGTACTTCGCGAGCTACATCATCACCAACGTGGACTACGAGGCCCGCGAGGCCGACGCCTCCGACCTCAAGGAAGAGCTGGTGGCCGACCTCGAGGAGCTCGACGCCGAGCGCGACGACCAGATCGAGCGCCTGCGCGTCGAGTACCAGGAGTCCCAGGCCGAGGCCGAGGAGTTCTCCGACGCCGAGGCCATGACCGAGGACGAGCTGCGTGCCTCCATCGCCGACCTCGAGGAGGAGTACGAGGAGGACAAGCAGCTGCGCCGCGAGGCCTTCGACAAGTTCATGCAGCTCCAGGACCGCGAGCTCATCTCCGACGAGGCGCTTTTCCGCGAGATGCGTCGCTACTACTCCATCTACTTCGATGGCGGCATGGGCGCCGAGGCCGTGCGCGAGCTGCTGCGTGCCCAGGATCTCGAGAAGGTGGCGGGCGAGCTGCGTGAGATCGTGGCCGACGACAAGGGCCAGAAGCAGCGCCGCGAGAAGGCCGTCAAGCGCCTGGAGGTCGTGGACGCCTTCCTGCAGGGCGGCAACTCCCCGGCCGACATGATCCTCGACGTGATTCCCGTCATTCCGCCCGACCTGCGCCCCATGGTGCAGCTTGACGGCGGCCGCTTCGCCGCGTCGGACCTGAACGACCTGTACCGCCGCGTGATCAACCGCAACAACCGCCTCAAGCGCCTGCTGGATCTCGACGCTCCTGCGATCATCGTCAACAACGAGAAGCGCATGCTGCAGG
>CACXFF010000042.1 GCA_902766805.1 uncultured Coriobacteriaceae bacterium
CCCCAACTATTTCGGCGAGCTGTTGTTCTGGACGGGTACGTTCGTGGGCGGCATCCCCATCTACCACGGCGTGCTCGAGTGGATCGTTGTCTTGCTGGGCTATCTGGGCATCATCTACGTCATGTTCAGCGGCGCGCGCAGGCTGGAGATCCGCCAGAACAGGATCTACGGCGACGACCCCGAGTACCAGCGCTACGTCTCCACCACGCCCATCATGATTCCGCTCATCCCGATCTATAGCGTGGAAAAGTACAAGTGGCTGGTGGCCTAGCACTGACCTCTCGCACAAATGCTGATGCCCGCGGCACCGTCCACTCCATCGACGGCGCCGCGGGCGTATTAGTGCAAAGTCGTGAAGGGCAAACGAGTCGCCAACAGGCGTTTTGCCAAAAGCGCACTCACGACTTTGCACTAGATATAATTGCGAGTGCAAAGTCGTCGAGGCCTCTCGCAACAAAAGCCCAGATGAGCGCTTTTCGGCCGTTCACGACTTTGCACTAATGGCGCTGGCATCCGAACGACTGGCCGTTGCGGCCAGCCCGCAACCCTCAGGCCAGAGCCGAGAGTGGCGAACTTGTGCCAGGAACAAGCTCGCCAAGCTCCGTGTAAGATGTCGAGAGGCCTAGCCCCCACAGATGAAAAGAGGTTTTATGTCCAACCGCAACCGTATTGCGTTCCTTGCGGCAGTCCTGGTGCTGTCGCTGGGATTCGCCCTGCCCCTCTGGGGCTGCAGCCAGCCGCAGGGATCAGCCCAAAGCGCTGCAAGCACTCAGGCGCAGACGGCCGAAGCCGCCAAGACGGGCGAGGCAAGCTCCGCGGCCAAGCCGGAGGCCGCCGCGCTCGACTTCCACAAGCCCGGCAACGACTACAAGCTCCAGCAGGTTGTCGTCCTGAGCCGCCACAACATCCGTGCGCCGTTGTCGTCCACCGGATCGGCCCTCGACCTGGCGACCCCGTACACGTGGATCGACTGGACGGCCAACACCAGCGAGCTCACCGTGCGCGGAGGAGCGCTGGAGACCATGACGGGCGAGTACGTCCGCAAGTGGCTCGAATCCGAAGGCCTCATTCCTGAGAACTACCGGCCCGAAGAAGGTGCGGTCCGCTTCTACGCCAACGGCAAGCAGCGCACCATCGCCACAGCCCAGTTCTTCTCGAGCGGCATGCTGCCCGTAGCGAACATCGACATCGAGACGCATGCCGAGTACGACGCCATGGACCCCGTGTTCTCCCCTTCGTTCACCTTCATGTCTGATTCCTACCGGGAAGAAGCCCTCAAGCAGATCGGGAGCATGGGCGGCGCCACTGGCATCGACAACGTGGCTTCCTACCTGGCAGACTCGTATGCCCTCATCGAGGACGTGGTGGACTACAAGGATTCCGAGGCGTACAAGTCGGGCAGCATCAAGGACCTCGACACCAAAGACACCGCCATCACGCTCGAGCTCAACAAGGAGCCGGCGGTGTCGGGCTCGCTCAAGACAGCCTGCCAACTTGCCGACGCGCTCGTGCTGCAGTACTACGAGTGCCCGGACGCGAAGGCAGCGGCCTTTGGCCACGACCTCAGCGATGACCAGTGGAAGCTCGTGTCTCAGTCCAAGGACGCTTACGTTGACATCCTCTACACCGCGCCGCTCGTCGCCACCAACATCGCGCACCCGCTGCTGCAGGAGATCGGCAACGAGATGGACGCGCAGGGTCGTCTCTTCACCTTCCTGTGCGGCCATGACTCGAACATCGCGAGCGTCCTTGCGGCACTCAAGGTCGAGGAGTACGAGCTGCCGGGCGCCATCGAGGTGAAGACGCCCATCGGCTCCAAGCTGGTGTTCGAGAGGTGGGCGAACGCCAATGGCGAGCAGTTCGGACGCGTCCGCCTGCTGTACCAGAGCGTAGACCAGCTGCGCTTGGGCACCATGCTTGCCGGCTCAGAGTCGCCGCAGAGCGTCGACCTGTCGTTCGAGGGCCTGAAGAAGAACGAGGACGGGCTGTACTCGTACGACGAGCTGCGCGCGCATGTCAAAGCCGCCACCGACGAGTACGACAACATCGTGCAGAAGTACGGCGAGGCAGAGCTCGCACAGGCTGCATAGCCCATCCGGGCAACGCCAAGCTTGGCCAAAAAAGCAGCCCCTTTCCGCTCGATAACGGAAAGGGGCTGTTCCTTATTTGCTCACCGTTCTTGCTTGCTCTCTTGGCTCACCTCTTGGCTCACGCGCATCCGTCCTGCCAACACTCGGACATGCTGCAGCGCGCGGCATTCATCCCTTGCGTCGGGCGCACGGTCTCACGCGCCCGTCAGCCAAGAACGCCTAGTGGTTCTCCTTGAGCGCGTCTGTGGAGAGCAGGGCGTCGGCATCCATGGGCTCGCCCAGGTAGAAGCCCTGCGCACGCGCGCAGCCGGCGTCGGACAGGAACTCGGCGTCCTCCGCGCTCTCCACGCCGGTGGCACCCAGGAGCAGGCCCAGCTCGTCGGCGCAGGCGACGTAGGCCGCGAGCTGCTCGGCATCCATGTCCTCCCAGGCGCTGCGGGCCAGCTTGACCTGCTGGACGCCCAGCTCCGCCAGCACGGGAAGTCCCTCGACGCCCGATGTCACGTTGTCGGCCGTCACACAGATGCCCGCCTCGCGCAGGCTCGCCACGAAGTCCCCCATCCCCAGCGACTCGTCCGTGAGGAAGCGCTCCTGCAGCTCGATGTGCAGCTGCGCGCCCTGCGACTCGTGCCAAGAGGCGGTGTCGTTCAAGGTCTGGATGAACGCGGGGTCGTCGGCATGCAGCGCCGCGAAGTTGAGCGCCACGGGAACGCCGACCTTGGGCTGCATCGCGCTGCCCTCTTCGGCCATGAACCAGTCCAGGCCCGCCGTCACGCCCATGCGATCGAGCGAGGGCACAAAAAGCGCCGCCGGGATGAGCGTGCCGTCCGGCAGGGTCCAGCGCACGAGCGCCTCGACCTCCACCAGCGAGCCGCCACGCAGGTCGTACACGGGCTGATAGTAGGCAACGAGCTCGCGCTCCTCCACCGCACGGGCCACGTCGTTCATGATGAGCTCGTCGTCAAGATGCTGGATTTCCTCTTGGTCCATGGGATCCCCTTGTTCTGCACGGGCGCACTGCGCTAGATTACAACCCCTTGACTTTATGCCGAAACGAGGGAACGCGTGCGCTCCGCTCGGCAGGCGGCGCGTATTGGCCGTCCATGCGCTGTTGCACGCAGCGTCGAACGCGCCCAACGCTACGATTTGCCAAACAATCCGAGAAGATAGAGCGCACGACTTTATGATTGTCCCAGCAGAGGCGGGACAAGGGGGCCACAATGGCAGACGTGAGCACGCGCTTCCGAGACTGGGTCGCACAGCAGCGTCCGGCCGGCGCCGACGCCGTCGTGCGCGACGCCGATTCGATACAGTTCGACACGGGCATGGCCACCGCGCAGGTCAACCTCTATCCGTACGAGGACGGCAGAGAGATCGTGGAGCTGCGCATCACGCGCGCCATCGACGACCAAGACACCTTCTTCCTGCACTTCCTGCTCGACAACATGCCGCGCGCAGAGGAGCTCTTTGGCCAGATGGCCGAGGCCCTGGAAGGGCAGACCACGACGTTGGCCACGCACGTGCTGCTCTGCTGCACCTCGGCGTTCACCACTACGCTCTTTGCCAACAAGATGGGCGAGATCGCCGAGAGCCTCTCGCTGGACTACGACTTCACCGCCCTGCCCGTGCACGATGCGCTGGTGCCCGGCGGAGACTTCGCGGCCGTGCTGCTGGCGCCGCAGGTCGCCTTCATGCGCGACCAGATAGCCCAGGCCCACCCCCATGCCATCGTGTTCGAAATCCCGGGCAAGGTCTTCGGCAGCTACGATGCCGGCATGGCCCTGCAGCTCGTGATGCACGCCCTGCACGATGCACAGGCCCCCGCGCGCGACGACGCCAAGGAGAGCCTGCGCACGGCACGCGACCTCGCCGACGACCGCCAGGTGCTCATCATCACGCTGTTCAGCCTGCGCGAGACCTCGCGCATCGGTTATCGCCTCTACGACCACGGCGTGGGTACGTTGCAGGGAGCCGTGCGCAAGCCCAAGCTCTCCTACCGCGACGTCGTGGACCTCGTGGACACCCTGCCCGCACGCGGCCTCGACATGTCGACGCTCGACGCCGTGGGCATCGCGCTGCCGGGCGTGGCCTATCGCGGCGTGGCGTCGCTGCCCGACATCGTGGAAGGAGACTGCGACCTGCGCGGCATCCTCGGCGAACGCCTGCACGTGCCCATCTGCGTGGACAACAACTGCAACGCCGCGGCCGTCGGCTGCTACGTCGGCCAACAGGACTACGAGAACCTCGTGTTCTTCCGCCACGCCTTCGGCCATGCCGCGGGCGGCTTCGGTGCGGTCATCGACGGTCGCCTGCTCAAGGGCCGCGAGAACCTCGCGGGCGAGCCCAAGTATTTCGAGGGGCTGTTCGACTACCGGGCACACGGGGGCTTCGGGTCGGCCCTGTGGAGCGCCGAGGGGCTGCACGCCATCGCCGAGAACGTCTCGCTCGCGGCCGTGTCGCTCATGGCGCCCGAGGCCATCTACCTCTCCGTCGACACCATCGACGACGCCGACGAGTTCCGCGCCACGCTCGTGCGCTCACTCGGCGAACGCTACGCGCCGCCCGTCCACCTCGTGAACGACTACATGGAGCGCGTGTACCTAGGCGAGCTCGCCCTCGTGCTCCAGAAGCTGCGCGATCCCAACTACCGCAGCCGCGGCGTACACCTCTGATCCCAAGCCTCAACCTACACTTGAATATACTTGAAGGTGACAGCCTTGTCTTAGAGACAAAAGTGCCACCTTCAAGTACAGATTGAGGGTTCAGCGCGTGAGGGCGACGAGGGCGTCGAGCAGGTCGCTGGCGCCGCAAGCAGTGACGAGCAGCTCTCCCCCGCGCTCGGCCACCAGCGCGTCGACCTCGGCCTGGCTCACATCGTCCAACATGTTGCCCGCCTCGTTGAACATCACATCGGCCAAGACCACGTGGGTGCCCGCGAGGTCGACAGGCAGCTGCTCGCGCAGGTCACGCCCGCAGATGAGCCCGGTGACGTCCACGTTGCCGCCCCAAAAGTCGCAGCGCACCTGCTGGATGCTGGCCACGTCGGCCAGGCCCAACTCGTCCACAAAGGCCCGCATGCAGCTCAGCGCCGCACCGCCCGTGGCCAAGAGCAGCCGCTCACCGCGGGCGTCCAGCCAGGCACGCACGCGCTCGGCATCGGCCGCACGCTCCCGCCCCAGCTCGGCACACTCGTCGATGAACGAGCGCACCATGCCAATGCCGTCGTAGAACTGCGGATAGCCGTCGTAGGTCTCGGCGGGCGGAACCTCCACGCGGGCGTCCAGGTAGAACTCGTCCGAGAGCTGGAAGCGCGTGATCCCCAGGCTCTCACGGGCCCGACGTTGGTAGGGCGCGATGAGCTCGATGAC
>CACXFF010000043.1 GCA_902766805.1 uncultured Coriobacteriaceae bacterium
ACCAGAGGGAAAAGTGAGGACATAGGAGCCAATCTGACGGGAGATGGCGTGCTGCTCCTTGTCAGTGTCTGCGATGGATGCTAGCTCATCTCTTATTGGCTCTCAGTGTCTCTCAGAGCGTTTGCCCTGATAGCACCTCCCCCCATCCTGTTGTCGTGTGTGCTCGTCGGTAGACCGGAGGCAGCATGGCCGAAAAACCGCGCGATGGGTTCTCATGCGAGCCCAGGTCAGACTGACTAGTAGACCGCTCTGGTACCGGCAGTCATCCCAACGTGGTACCGACGGTCATCGATGCTGGTACCGCGCGTAAGCGGCGTTGGTACCGCTGTCGGCAAAGCCCTAGCATCCGTTCCCGAGCGCCCGATACGGGGCGCCGCGACAACGGAGGGGGCTGGTGCCCATGAGCAAGTACAAGAGGATCCTCATGGCCGTGACGAAGGGAGGGATGAGCCAGTCGGAGGTCGCCGCCTCGCTTCACGTCAGCAAGCGCGACGTGTCGGCGGCGGCCAGGGTCGCGCGCGAGCACTCGCTCACGTTCGACCAGGTCAGCGCCATGGACGCGGCGGCGGTCGACGACACGTTCTTCCCGAGGGAGGGGCGCGGGCCGGACCCGGCCTACCTGAGGCCCGACATGGGGGCGCTCGTAGAGCGCAAGAAGAGGAACCGGAGGCTGCCCGTCAAGCTCCTGTGGGCGGAGCACTGCGAGCGGGCCGCCGAGGAGGGCAAGCTCTCCTACTCATACCAGGCGTTCTGCGCCATGTTCGCCGAGGAGGCAGAGAGGACGGGGGCCACGCGCCACTTCCGGCACGAGCCGGGGGCGAAGTGCTACATAGACTGGGCCGGCGACACGGCGAAGCTCACCGACAGGATCACCGGGAAGGCCGCGAAGGTCTACGTGCTGGTCGTCGCGCTGCCGTTCTCGAGCAGGTTCTGGGCCGAGGGCTTCTGCGACATGAAGCAGGCGTCCTGGCAGGACGGCCAGGCGCACGCCTTCGAGTACCTCGGCGGCGTGCCGCGCCTCCTGGTGCCGGACAACTGCGCGACGGCGGCCGACCGCAGCGCGATCTACGTCACGCTCGTGAACAAGGAGTACGAGCGCTTCGCGGAGCACTACGGCGCCGCCGTGGTGCCGGCGCGGGTCCGCAAGCCCCGCGACAAGAGCACGTCGGAGACCACCGTCGACCTGGTCGAGCAGTGGGTCGTCGCGCCCGCCAACGAGATGACATTCTACACGCTGGAGGAGTTCAACGAGTTCTGCGCCGAGCGCGTCGACTGGCTCAACTCCCGCCCCTTCTCCGCCAGGGAGGGGTCCCGCGACTCGGTGTGGCGCGAGGAGGAGCTGCCGCGCCTCCAGCCCCTCCCGCCCGAGCCCTACGAGCGGTGCGAGTGGCGCAGCGCCAAGGTCGCGCCGGACTACCACGTCACCGTGGACTACATGCGCTACTCCGTGCCGCACGCGCTGATAGGCAGGCAGGTGGACGTGAGGCTCACGGCCTCGCGCGTCACCGTGCTGCACGGCGGCGAGGTCGTCGCGGAGCACAGGCGCCTGCGCGGCCGCAAGGGCCAGTACTCCACCGTCGAGGAGCACATGCCGGAGGCCCACAGGCTGCAGGACTCCCCCTGGTCGCCAGAGCGGTTCTCGTCCTGGGCGCGCAGGATAGGGCCCGAGACGGGCGAGGCCGTCGGGCGGCTGCTCGCCAGCAGGACGATCGTGGAGCAGTCCTTCGTGGCCTGCCGCAACATCCTGGGGCTGTCCAAGACCTACACGCCCGAGCTCCTCGAGAGGGCGTGCGCCGGCGCGAACGCGGTCGGGGCCGTGCCCAGCTACACGGGGCTGAAGGACCGCATCCTCGCCATCAGGGCATCCGACGCCCGGGCGCGCGGCGTCGGGGCTCCCCCTCCCGGGGACGCCCGCGGCCTCGTGGACCGCGCCGGCGGCGCCGGGCGCACGAGGGGCGCCGACGCCTACCGCAGGGGAGGCGAGCCCGCATGCTGACAGAGGAGGACTTCGACCTGTTCCGCCAGTTCAGGGTCAAGGCGATGGGCGACAAGCTCAGGGAGATGGTGGACGACCCGGCCTACGACGAGCTGACCTTCGAGGAGCGCGTGAAGGTGCTGCTGGACGCCGAGGCGTCCGCCAGGCGCGACCGCAAGGTCTCCAAGCTCGTCCGCGAGGCGCGCTTCAAGCAGCCGGGGGCGTGCGTGGAGGACGTGCTCTACCTCGAGGGCCGAAGGCTCAGCAAGGACCGCGTGCTCAGGTGGGCCGAGTGCGGCTGGGTCGAGGCCTGCGAGGTGATGGTGGTGATCTCCAAGACCGGCTGCGGGAAGAGCTTCCTGGTCCAGGCGCTCGGCAACGCGGCGTGCAGGAGGCTCATCCCGACACGCTACGTGCGCCTCGCCGACCTGTGCGAC
>CACXFF010000044.1 GCA_902766805.1 uncultured Coriobacteriaceae bacterium
CGACATCGTGGTCAGCGACGATCCGGAGGACCTCACCTCCGGCCTCATGGAGAGCTACCTGCCCGAGGGAGGCAGCGAGCGTGAGCTGGGCCTCGTGAGCGTGAGCCGCCACGTGACGGCCGCGTTCCCGCCCGCGTTCATCATGACCTGCGATGGCGACTTCCTCCACGACGCGGCAGAGCCCATGGCCAAGCTGCTGCGTGAGCTCAAGGTGGTCCACGAGCTGCACGTGTACGGCGGACTGGACGAGGCGCTGCCCCACGTGTTCCACTGCAACATGCGCAGTGACGATGGTGCGCGCTGCAACGACGACGAATGCCGTTTCTTCCAGCGCTTCGTCTAGCTCCAGAGCAGCTCCGTCCTGCCAAGCTGGCGAACTTGTACCTGGTACAAGTTCGCCACTTTCATGTGGGGCGGAGGGCGTCGAGGCGGCGTTGGGTGCAAGATCGCCGCATCGGGCTATCATAGTGGGGCATTCGGCGCGAGAAGGAGCGTGTATGGCTGAATGGAAAACGTACCTGCGTGTGGGGCTCGTGGCGCTCGCCGTGATCCTCATCTCCCAGTACTGGGGCAACGTGATGGGAGCCGCCGGCGTGGTGCTTGGCGCGCTCATGCCCCTGCTGGTGGGCTTCGTGGTGGCGTACATCGCCGACATCCCGCTGTGCTTCCTCGAGCGGCAGTACGAGCGTGTGTTCCACGGCGAGGTCGCGCTGCGGCTGCGCCGCCCGCTCTGCATCGTTGCCGCGGTGCTCATCGTGCTCGTCGTGCTAGCCGTGCTGGTGATCGTGGTGATTCCGGAGTTTGTGACGGCGGTCTTCGTCGTGCAGGCCAAGCTGCCCGACTACGTGCAGGCCGTGCGCGGTTGGCTGGAGAACACGCCCATAGGCGACCGTATCGACGCCTTGATTCCCGGCGGCTTCAATGGGCTGACGAACACCATACGCAACCTCGACCTGAGTGAAATCGCCTCCACGTTCCTCGCGGGCGGCGCACAGAAGGCTGCCAACATCATCGCGGCGGCGACGTCAATCGTGTCGGTGGTGGTGAGCGTGTGCATCGGGCTGGTCCTGGCCTTCACGCTGCTGCTGGAAAAAGAGACCGTCACGAAGCAGTTCGTGCGCGTCATGCTGGTCTGGGTCGGCGAGGAGCGCTACGGAAGGATGCTGCACGTGGTGTCCGTGCTCGATCGGTCGTTCCACGGCTATGTGGTGGGCACTGGCCTGGGCGCTGCCTTCCAAGGCATTTCGGTCGGTGTGATCATGGCCATCCTTGGCATGCCCTTCGTCCTGAGCGTCGCCGTGCTCGTGGGCATCACGACGCTCATCCCTGTGGTCGGTCCCATCGTGGGCATGGTGCTGGGCGTCTTCTTGGTGTTCACCGAGTCGCCGATCCAGGGGATGATGCTCCTCGTGATCATCTTCGTCATCCAGCAGATCTGGAACGCTGCGATCTACCCGCGCTTCGTGGACTCGTCGCTGGGCCTGCCGGGCATCTGGATCCTGGCGGCCATCACGGTCGGCGGCGTCGGCGGCATCGTGGGCATGGCCATTGCTGTGCCCGTGGCCGCGACCGCCTATACCCTGATCAAGGAACGCGTGGTGGCCCACGAGGCGGGCGGGCGCGATGATGCCGAGGTCCAGCTCGAGGCCGAGACGCTCGTCGCCATGAGGCATCAACTGCCAAGCGAGGCCGGGGCCTCTGTGACCGAGGGACAGGCCGAGCGCTAGCGCCGGGCCCTTGGCTCTTTGAGCACGCCCGCGCGATATGCGGAGAGCAGCGACGAGAGCTCATCGATCTGCGTGCGGATGGCCATGCCCGTGTCGGTGTCGCCGACGCTCACGGGCCGTTCCGAGCGGTCCTCGATCACCACTTCGCTCGCGCTGGCGATGTCGTCGTTGCTCGCGAGCGCCGCGGCGACGCCATTGAAGGGGCGGTGCGCCTTGAGGCGCAAGCCACGGGCGTCGGAGATAAGGGTGTAGCCCGCGATGCCCGTGGTCGCGTGATAGGCGCTGCAGAATCCGCCGTCGATGACCAGCTTGTGGCCGTCGGCGCGCACGGGCGACTCGCCCTCGGTCGTGTGCACGGGCGTGTGGCCGTTGACGATGCGCGCGCACGAGTCGGTGAGGTCGAACTCTGCGAGGATGGCGCGCGCTACGTCTGCCGAGCTCGAAAGATCGTAGTAGGGATCCTTGGGCTCTGCGCACAGCGAAGGCTCCGAGGTGTAGGTGCGCTCGAAGGTCTTCATGGTGCGTCCGGCCAGCGGCGAGTGCTTGCCGCACCACAGGTACCACATCCAGTCGAGCGCCAGCTGGTCGTGGGTGGTCCACGCCCGCCGCGCCATCATGTCGACGTAGTCCAGGTACTCCTTGCCGGACATGCTGCGCCCGTCCGAGATGACCTCGGCGAAGCTGCCGTCTTCGTTGAGCGGCACGCAGCCATGGAAGAGCAGGTGGTCGTTGCTCACGAGGTAGACCGAGCCCACCTCGTAGAGGAAGCCCACCTGCCTGCGCAGGCGGTCCGAGTCGGCGAACGCCGCCACGAGCTTGTCCATCACGGTGCGCTCTTCGACCGTGAGCGCGCTGGGGTTCTGGGGGTCCAAGGTGGGGAAGTCGCGGGTCACGAGCGGCCAGTCGCAGCCGTCGATGCGCACCGTGCCGGCTGTCGCGTCGATGCCGCCGAGCAGGCAGCGCTCTTCCATGTGCCAGTTGGGGTGGCGCGCGATGGCCTGCTCCATGAGCTTGAACAGGATCATGGAGATGGCCTTC
>CACXFF010000045.1 GCA_902766805.1 uncultured Coriobacteriaceae bacterium
CGGCATGATCATGAACCACACCGGCCTCATGAACGCTTGGTCCATCCCCGGCTCCCTCGGCTCGCTCTTCGTCGGCTCCCAGGCCGCGGCTGACACCATCGGCCTCGCCAGCGCCACCGAAGCCACCGCGGGCGCCATCATGGGTGCCAACTACCTGCCCCAGGTCGCCCTGATCCCCGGCGTGCCGCTGCTCGGCGCCGTGCCGCTGCAGGGCTATCAGGGCCACGTCATCCCCGTCGTGGTCGCCGTCTTCCTCATGTGCCAGATCGAGAAGTGGCTCCACGCCCACGTGCCCGACATGCTCGACCTGTTCGTGACCCCGCTCGTGACCGTCCTCGTGACCGGCCTTGCCACCATGGTCGTCATCGGCCCGATCTTCTCCTGGGTCGAGGAAGGCGTCATGAACTTCTTCAAGTTCCTGCTCGGCATACCGTTCGGCCTCGGCGGCGCGCTCGCTGGCGCCATATACCCGCTGACGGTCGTCTTGGGCGTGCACCACATGTTCAACGCGCTTGAGGCCGGCCTCGTCGCGCAGGGCGCCGACGCGTTCAACCCCATCATCTCTGCCGCCAACGTCGCTCAGGGCGCCGCGTGCTTCGCCGTCTTCGTGAAGACCGCCTCCACCAAGAAGAAGGGCCTCGCCCTCCCGTCCGGCATCTCCGCCCTGCTCGGCATCACCGAGCCCGCCATCTACGGCGTCAACCTGCCCGCCGTCACGCCGTTCGTCGGCGCCCTCTGCGGCGCAGCGGTCGGCGGCCTGCTCAGCGCTTGGCTCGGCCTGTACTCCATCGCGTACGGCATCACCGGCCTCTTTGGCTACCTGATCACCGCCAACGCCATGACCTACACCATCGTCATCGGCGCTGCCTTCGCCACCGCGTTCGCCGTGACCTTCCTCCTCTACAAGGACGAGGATGCCGCTCCGGCTCCCGCCGCGGCCGCTGCTCCTGCCGCCGCTGCGCCCGCCGCTCAGGCGACCGCCAAGACCGTCGACGCCGTGCGTGAGGCTGGCACCCTTGCCGCCCCCATGACCGGCAAGGCCATCTCCATGAAGGACGCTCCCGACCCCGTCTTCGCGTCCCTCGCGATGGGCAACGGCGCCGTCATCGAGCCGACCGAAGGCGCCGTGTACTCCCCCGTGGACGGCACCATCACCATGCTGTTCGACACCAAGCACGCCGTGGGCATCGCTGGTGACGACGGCACCGAGGTCCTCATCCACATCGGCGTGGACACCGTCGAGCTCAAGGGCGGCCCCTTCACCGCTCACTGCGCCAACGGCGATCACGTGAGCGCCGGCCAGCTGCTCATCGAGGCCGACCTCGACGCCATCAAGGCCGCTGGCAAGCCGACCGCCACGATGGTCATCGTCACGAACACCGACGACTACTCCTCCGTGGAGCCGCTCGTGGGCGACGTGACCGCCGGCCAGGCTGTGGTCAAGGTCGCCAAGTAAGCAAGCGCTTACCGGTCCTTCCCTGAGCGCCCGCACGCATCTCGCGTGCGGGCGCTTTCCTTTGTGCACGACCCGTCCAGCCCGACCCGTTGGCCTGCCGCATTTCCCCACCTACCGACCTATGAAATCAATCCCATGTCGGGCGTCTCACACTGGAAAGAGTGGCAAACGGCGAACGAAAGGGCGTACCCATGCAGATGCACGTGAACCTCGACTACCGGCAGCACAATTGGCGCCTGGGCTTCCACCTGCAGACGCCCACGGGTTGGCTCTCGGACCCCAACGGCCTGTGCCAGTTCCGCGGCGAGTACCACATCTTCCATCAGTACGCGCCGCGTTGGCCCTGGGCAGGCCACGGCTGGGGCCACTGGACGAGCAAGGACCTCGTGCGCTGGGAGTTCCACCGCGGCGCGATCATCCCCGAGATGGAGCTGGACCTCAATGGCTCGTATTCGGGCTCGGCCGTGATCCGCGACGACGAGATGTGGTGCTACTACACCGGCAACGTGCTCGAGCCTGGGCACGACAACTACGACTACGAGGGACGCCAGGCCAATGAGACGCTCGTCGTCAGCAAGGACGGGCGTACGTTCTCCGAGCGCACGCTCGTGCTCGACAACGCAGGCTATCCCGCCTACTGCAGCCGTCACGTGCGCGACCCCAAGGTCTGGTGGCAGAACGACACCTGGAACATGCTGCTCGGTGCGCGCACCATGGACGATCACCCGGCCATGCTGCTCTACCAGAGCGCGGACGGCGTGCACGACTGGCAGCTCGCGGGCTCCTGCACCACCATCTCTGGCAAACCGTTCGGTTACATGTGGGAGTGCCCCAACATCGTGACCTTGGGCGGCCGCGAGTTCTTCTTCGTGTGCCCGCAGGGCGTGCCCAGCCAGGCCACGAAGTACCAGAACAACTTCAACTCCGGCTACTTCCCCGTGGAAGGCACGGTCATCGACCTGCTCTCGGGCGATCCCGGCCTCATGGACGCAGACGCGCCGTACGGCTGCATCGACGAGAACACGTTCGTGGAGCTGGACTATGGCTTCGACTTCTACGCGCCCCAGGTCTTCTCCGACGAGAGCGGACGCCAGCTGCTCGTGGGCTGGATGGGTCTGCCCGACATCGAGCTGCAGTACCAGGTGCCCACCTACGAATGGCTGCACACCCTCACCTGGCTGCGCGAGCTCAGCCTCAACGACGCCGGCAAGATCTGCCAGTGGCCTGCCGCCGAGTACGACGCGCTGCACCAAGGGCGCGTGGACTTCACGGCCGAAGGCGCCGTGGACGCGGTGGGCAAGCTCGGCTCGTCCAACTACGACGCGCACGACATCGAGGGCGCCGTGGGCGCGCGTTTCGCCAACGGAACGGCCGACGTCTTCGTCGAGGGCATCGAGGGCGAGGGTCGCATCATGGTGAACGCCGACCTGGAGCTCATCGTGCTGCCCGGCATGCTGGAGCTGGCCTTCAAGGGCATCGCGGGCGGCTACCGCACCGTGCGCCGCCTGCCGCTGTCCGAGCTCTCGGCCGGCAAGCTGTGCGACCTGCGCATGGTGATCGACACGAGCGCCATCGAGATCTATGTGAACGGCGGCGAGCACACCCTGTCCACGCGCTGGTGGCCGCAGGAGATCACGAACCTGCGCGTGACGAGCACCTTCGCCGCACGCGAGACCTACGCCTACGAGATGGGGCGCTTCGAGTTCGTGGACCTCGCGTAAGCGTTCTCCCACAGTTCTTGCCTTCTGAGGCGAGGGCGCGGCCTGCCCTCGCCTCTTCTTGTGCCCACAACCCATGCGGCCCGCGCGGCCCGCAAAGCCACTCACGACCCAAAGGAGACAGCATGTCCCACGCACACTGGCGGCTCGGCTTCCACATCGCGCCGCAGCACGCCTGGCTCAACGACCCGAACGGCCTGTGCCAATTCCGCGGCGCGTACCACGCGTACTTCCAGTACAACCCCCTGTGGCCCGACCGCGACACGAAGCACTGGCGCCACTTCGTCTCGCCCGACCTAGTGCATTGGGAGGACCACGGCACGGCCCTCGTGACCGACATCCCCGAAGACCGCAACGGCGTCTACTCGGGCTCGGCCTACGTCGCGCCCGGCGCTGCATCCGACGGCGGCGACCTGCTCTGCCTCTACTACACGGGCAACGTCATAGACCCCGACGACCCAGCGGCCGACCAGGGCTTCGTCCACGGCGGCCGCGAGGCCAACGAGATCCTCGTCACCAGCAAGGACGGCGAGACGTACTCGGACAAGCGGGTGCTGCTGCGCAACGACGATTACCCCACCGTGTGCACCCGCCACGTGCGCGACCCCAAGGTCTGGAAGCAGGGTGACAGCCTGTACATGCTCCTGGGCGCCCGCGACCAGAACGACGAGGGCTTCATCCTGCTCTACGAGAGCAGCGACGGCAGCTCGTGGCGCCTGCGCAACGAGATCTTTGCGCACGAGCGCTTCGGCTACATGTGGGAGTGCCCCAACATCGTGCAGCTCGGAGGCCGCGACTTCCTCGCCTGTTGCCCCCAGGGACTCCCAGAGCAGGAGACACGTTGGCAAAACCGCTGGCAGGCAGGCTATTTCCCGCTCGAAGGCAGCGTGCTCACCACCCACCTGGTGGACGAGCGCAGCTTCGTGGAGTGGGACCACGGCCATGACTTCTACGCGCCGCAGACCTTCGTGGCCGACGACGGGCGCGCGATCCTCGTCGGTTGGATGGGAACGTTTGACCACCGCTACAGCTCGGCACCCGACGGGCTCGACTGGATCCACTGCCTCACGGTTCCGCGCGAGCTCACGCTAGGCGCCGACGGGCTCCTGCGCCAGTGGCCGGTGGCCGAGCTCGAGAGCCTGCGCGGATTGGGGATAGAGCTGGACGCTGAGGACGAGCTGGCCCTGGACGCCCACCGGGCAGACCTCGTGTGGCAGGGCATCGAAGGCCGCGAGGGGACGCTCGTGCTCGACGACGACGTGTGCCTGAGCTGGAAGGCCGACGCGCTCACGCTGCGCTTCCTGGACGCTGCGGTGGCCGCAGGGCGCCAGGACCGCGTCGTGCCCCTCCCGAACGGCGTACAGGACCTGCGCGTGCTCGTCGACAGCTCGGCGCTGGAGATCTACGTCAACAACGGCGCCGAGCTGCTCTCCACGCGTTGGTTCCCCCGCGACGAGGCGCTGCGCGTGCACTGCGCTATCCCATGCGCGCAGGCCTGCGCCTACCCGCTGCAGGACGCGCTGGCACACGCCTACGACGGCGTAGAGGACTGAGCACAGGCCTGACGGCCCACACGCTCACACACGGCGAAAAAGAGGGGCCGACGACACCCGTCGGCCCCTTTCATCAGAAGCGATCGTCAAAGGCGAAGACTTGGCCCCAATAGTGGCCGAGGGTCTGCACCAGCTCGGCGTCGGGCGGCAGCCACGCGACGCTCGTGAGCTCATCCAGGCTCAGCCAGCGCAGCTCGGCATGCTCGGCGGGACGCAGCTCCTGCCCCGGGACCAACTGGCACACGTAGCAGTCCATGCTCAGGTGGAAGTCGGGGTAGTCGTACTCCACGCGGTCCAAAAACGACGTGGTGGACAGGCGCACGCCCAGCTCTTCGGCAATCTCACGCCGACAGGCCGCCACCGCGCTCTCCCCTGGCTCCAGCTTGCCGCCAGGGAACTCCCAGCCGCCCTCGTACCCATGGCCGGCGCCTCGTTGGCAGGCAAGAACGCGGCCGTCATCGTATATGACGGCCGCGGCAACAGAGACGATCTTGCGATCGGACACTATGCGTATCCTAGGCGACGATCTCGAACACGTCGGCAAGGCCGGTCATGTCGAAGATCTCCACGACTTCCTCGCTGGGGTGCAGCAGACGCATCTTGCCGCCACGCTGGTTGGCCAGCTTCTCGGTGCTCACGAGGACGCGCAGGCCCGCGGAGGAAATGTACTCGAGCTTGGTGAGGTCCATGTCAAAGTCGGTAATTTCGGCACTCTGGCCCTGAACAGCGGCTTCGAGGTCCGGACTGGTGGCGACGGAGAGCTTGCCCTCGATCTCGATGGTGACTTTGTTGCCGTCGACAGTGGTCTTGAGTTCCATGCTGTGCGTCCTTTCGTAGACGATAGACTCAGACAGTATATAACGCTTGGCTGCAAACGTCGTCATGTTTTGGGCAAGTTGTCAAAGATGTGCCCCCAATTACCGCCAAATAGCCACCCCGTGCGCCTGGGGCAGTCGCCACACGCCCCGGCCACCGCCGCCCGCGCCGTAGCACCGTGTGAAGGAGCTGTGATGTGGCCTCGTCCTGAGCCGCGACGGCGTCCGTCTCCGTAGGACCTGTCATACCCACACGGCATCGCTGGATGCCGATTGTCAGAAGGGAGCCGCCGATGATTCCGCCCGCCTCAGCAGCCGCTTGCGCGCAGCAGCCCGCGCTGCCCGTAAGCGCTCCCCGCAAGCTCTGCATCCCCCGAGGACCCGAGCTACACCTCAAGATCTGCGAGGGCTATTTCGTCCTCTACCTGCTCTTCGCTTTTGGCTACGCCGCGCTGTGCCCGCCCGCTGAGTTCACCTACGACCTCTCGCTGGCGCGCGCTGTCCTGATCGCCGCGTTCTCGTGCCGCTCCCTGTGGCTCATGCACATCCGCCGCAAGGCAGCGCGTCCCTGGTCGCTCATGACGCTGGCCCTGTGCGTCTCGCTGTCGGCGTTCGACCTGTTCGGCCTGGGCGCCATGAGCGACGCGGCCGTGGTCGTCGGCCTGCCCGTGGCGGCGGTCGTCACCGCGCTGGAGTACGTCGGCGCCGTCTACGTGGGCTACCAGCTGCTCCGCAACGAGGGCCTCGCGAAGCTGCTCTGCAAGGAACGCGACACCACGCCTGCCTACGAAGGTGGCCACAGCTGGGACCAGCCGCTCAGCGTGCGCGTGCGCACCTGGGAGTTCTGGCGCGACCTGCTGTCCTACTTCGTCGTGTTCTCGTTCCTCGGGCACTGGGCGGAGATGCTCTTCTGTCGCCTGATCGTGGCGGGGGTCTTCATGGGAGACTACGATCCCACCAACGCCATGCTCTGGGACCAGTGGCTCTTCCCCTTCACTGCCGAAGGTGCGGCGCTCGCAGCCGTGGTGGTGTGCTTGCACCCCATCGCGCTGCGCCTGCAGAAGCGCTTCGGGGCACACTCGCTGCGGGCCTTGGCCTTGAGCTTCCTGGCCAATGGCATCGTGTGCACCGGCATCGACTTCGCGACGGGCATGCTGGCCAACCAGCACTATGAGTTCTGGGACTACCGACGTCTGCCCTTCAATTTCATGGGCCAGATCTGCCTGCAGAACTCGCTGGTCTACACGGTGGCCGCCACGATCGTGGTGTGGCTCGCGTACCCTGCGATGGACTCGTTCATCCGACGCCTGCCCCGTGCAACCGCCAACGGCCTGTTCTGCGCGCTCGCAGGCAGCTACGTGTTCCTTGCGCTGCTGCACTTCGTGGACCCAAGCCTGATGGTGGCCTAAGGGACGCACGGCTCGCCCGGGACCCTCGTCGCGACGGGGTCTCGGGCTTTTTTTGGGGAGCGCATGAGGCTCGACGCCCGCACGAGGACTGCCTTGGGGCCAGGGCCTTGAGGACCCGAGCCGTTGGCCTCGACGTCGCTTCGCACGGCCAAATAGCTCGCGTCGCGCCACGCGCGGCCGACAAAAAGGGTACACTCGTTCGTATGGATACGACGCAGCACATATTCATGGCCATCGACCTCAAGTCGTTCTACGCCTCGGTGGAGTGCGTGGACCGCGGTCTGGACCCGCTCACGACCGACCTGGTGGTGGCCGACCCCAGCCGCACGGCCAAAACCATCTGCCTCGCTGTCTCCCCCTCGCTGAAGGCCCAGGGCGTGCGCAACCGCTGCCGCGTGTTCGAGATCCCCGAGAGCCTGCGCTACATCATGGCGCCGCCGCGCATGCAGCGCTACATCGACGTCTCGGCAGAGATCTATGGCGTGTACCTCTCGTGGTTCGCCAAAGAGGACATCCACGTCTACTCCATCGACGAGGCGTTCTTCGACCTCACGCCCTACCTGGGCCTCTACGGGTGCTCTGCGCGCGAGCTGGCCGAACGCGTGCGCCAGGACGTGGTGGACCGCACGGGCATCCCCGCCACCTGCGGCATGGGCCCCAACCTCTACCTGGCCAAGGTCGCCCTCGACATCACGGCCAAGCACGCGGCGGACTTCTTCGGCGAGCTCAGCGAGGAGAGCTACCGCGCCACGCTCTGGAACCACCGGCCGCTCACGGACTTCTGGCGCGTGGGGGCCGGCACCGCACGCAGCCTGGCGACCATGGGCATCCACACGATGGGCGAGCTGGCGTTGGCCCCCGAGGAGCCGCTCTACCGGGCCTTTGGCGTGGACGCGGAGATCCTCATCGACCACGCCTGGGGTGTTGAGCCCGTGCAGATGCACCACATCAAAGCCTACCGGTCCAAAACACATTGCGTGACCAACGCCCAGGTGCTCGGCTGCGACGCGAGCTTCGCGCAGGCACGCACCATCGTAAAGGAAATGGTGGACAGCGTGGCGCTGCAGCTCGTGGAGGACGGCAAGGCCGCCACGAGCATCGTGCTCAGCGTGGGCTACGCGCTCACGCCCGACGAGCGTGCGGCGCGCCGCGGCATCGACGGCCCGTACTGGCGCGGCATGCCCGGGGCGCGGGGCTCCTGGCGCCTGGAGGTACCCACCAACTCACGGCATGCGCTGCTGGCCGCCGCCTTGGCCATCTACGACCGTGAGGTGGCGCCCGCGCGCAGGGTGCACCGGCTCAACGTGACGGCCGACGGCGTGGTGGAGGCAGACGCCGCAGGCACTCAGCTGTCCCTGTTCACCGACGAGGCACACGACGCCCGCGAGCTCGCCCAACAGCGCGCCGTGGCCGCCGTGCATGAGAAGTTTGGCAAAAACGCCCTGCTCAAGGGCATGGACCTGCTGCCAGAGGCCACGCGGCGCGAACGCAACGAGCAGATCGGAGGCCACCGCCGTGGATGAGCGTGACGCCCGTCACCCGCGCATGCCGCTCGAGGAGCGGGCAAAGATCTTCTCCCCCTTCGACCCGCTGCGAGGCTTCCGCGAGGCCCTGCGGGCCAAAGAAGCCGAGATGGAGGCACGCGCGCTCGACGAGAGCGCCGGCAATGACCTCGAGGCACCCGAGCTCCCCTGACCACGGGTCGGCGAACGCCGCAGACTGCGCACGGCGCCGCACTTACGCGAGCTGCAGGCCTTGGGCCCACGCGGTCACCTGGTCACGCGCGCCATCGACCGACGTACCCGCCACAGGTGACGTTTGCGTACCCGGCTGAGGGGTCCCAAACGGCCAAGTCACGTTTGCGTACCCGTTGGGGTGTCCTCAAACGACCAAAGCGACGTTTGCGTACCCTGGCAGGGACCTCACCGGAGAAGCCCGAACGGCATGAAAAAAGCGGGGCGCTCGAGGCGTCCCGCTCGAAGTTCAGAGTCGCTGCAAACGCAACGTTCGCAGCCGGTACAGCCGATACTGCCATGGCAGTCGCCGCAAACGCGACAGCCGCCGCGACGCCGTTAGCGCACGCAGCTCGCGACGGCCTCGGCGACCACGTCAGCCACGCCCTTGTCGAGCGCGCTGGGGATGATGTAGTCGGGGCGCAGCTCGTCCTCGGGGATGCGGCCCGCGATGGCATAGGCCGCCTTGATCTCCATCTCCTCGGTGATCTGCGGCGCACGGCTCGCCAGGGCGCCCTTGAAGATGCCGGGGAACACCAGCACGTTGTTGATCTGGTTGGGGAAGTCGGAGCGGCCCGTGGCCACGACCTGGGCGCCTGCGGCCAGTGCCTCGTCCGGCATGATCTCCGGCGTGGGGTTGGCCTGCGCAAAGACGATGCCCTCGTTCATGGAACGCACCATGTCCTGGCTCACCAGGCCCGGACCCGAGACGCCCACGAAGACGTCGGCACCCGCCATCACGTCGGCCAGGCTCCCCTGCTCGTTGTCCCGGTTGGAGATCTCGGCAAAGGCTGCCTTGGCCTCGTTCATGCCGTCACGCCCACGCCACAGGGCACCCTGACGATCGCAGCAGATGACGTTGCCAAAGCCCATGTGGATGAGCAGCGTGCCAATGGCGATGCCCGCCGCACCCGCACCGGAGATGACGATCTTGAGCTCACCGAAGGTCTTGCCCGTGAGCTTGACCGCGTTCAGCAGGCCGGCAGCCGTGACGATGGCGGTGCCGTGCTGGTCGTCGTGGAACACGGGGATGTCGCAAAGCTCCTTCAGACGGCGCTCGATCTCGAAGCAGCGCGGCGCGGCGATGTCCTCGAGGTTGATGCCGCCGAAGCTCTTGGAGATGAGGTAGATCGTGCGCACGGCCTCGTCCACGTCGTGCGTGTCGATGCACAGCGGGAAGGCGTCCACGTCGCCGAACTCCTTGAAGAGCAGGCACTTGCCCTCCATGACCGGCATGCCCGCGGCCGGACCGATGTCGCCCAGGCCCAGCACCGCGGTGCCGTCGGTGATCACGGCCACCAGGTTGCCGCGGCGCGTGAGCTCCCAGCTCTTGTCATAGTCCTTCTCGATCTCCAGACAGGGCTGGGCCACACCAGGGGTATAGAGCACGGCCAGGTCGTCGTTGGTCTCCGCCTTGGCGCGAGCCACGACCTCGATCTTGCCGTGGAGCTGTTCGTGGAGCTCCAGGCTCTTGCGTGCGGTTTCGGTCATTGCAAGTCTCCTCTCGAGGGGCAGGCAGAGCGAGCCCCCAGTACGCGACGGCGCGACAGGGCGCCGCGCCGCATCTTACACCATGTCCTGTGGACGCACGATGGCGTCGAACTGCTCTCCCGTCAGCAAGCCCAGCTCCACGCAGGCCTCACGCAGGCTCTTGTCCTCGGCATACGCCTTGTGGGCGACCTGCGCCGCGCGCTCGTAACCGATGTGCGGGTTCAGGCAGGTGACCAGCATGAGCGAGGAACGCAGGTTGTGGTCCATGCGCTCGCGCTTGGCCACGATGCCGCTCACGCAACGCGCGCGGAAGCTCTCCAGCGCATCCGCGAGCAGGCGTACGCTCTGCAGGTAGTTGTAGGCGATCACGGGCATGAACACGTTGAGCTCGAAGTTGCCCTGGCTCGCAGCAAAGCCGATCGCGGCGTCGTTGCCCATGACCTGAACGGCGACCATGGTCACGGCCTCGCACTGGGTGGGATTGACCTTGCCCGGCATGATGGAGCTGCCCGGCTCGTTCTCGGGGATGGCGATCTCGCCCAAGCCCAGACGTGGCCCGCTCGCGAGCCAACGCACGTCATTGGCGACCTTCATCATGTTGGCGGCCAATGCCTTGACCGCACCGTGAGAGAACACGAGCGCGTCCTTGCCCGTGAGCGCGTGGTACTTGTTGGGGTCGGTGCGGAAGTCCTCGCCTGTCAACGCGCTCAGCTTGGCCGCCACGAGCGCGTCGAAACCCGCCGGCGCGTTGAGCCCCGTGCCCACCGCGGTGCCACCGAGCGCGAGCAGCCGCAGCGGCTCACAGCTGCGCTCGAGGTCTTCCGCCGCCGCCTCGGCCAGGCCGCGCCAGCCGCTGATCTCCTGCGAGAAGGCGATGGGGACGGCATCCTGCAGGTGCGTGCGCCCGCTCTTGATCACCCCGCGGTTCTCCTCCTCCAAGCGCGCGAACTCGGCGCACAGGGCGCGCGTCGCCGGCAGCAGACGGTCACGCAGCGCCAGCACGGCGGCGACGTGCATGGCCGAGGGGAAGGTGTCGTTCGAGCTCTGGGAGCAGTTGACGTGGTCGTTGGGATGGACGGGACGCTCCAACGCTATCCCACGCGCAGCCGCGAGCTGGTTGGCCCGCGTGGCCACGACCTCGTTCACGTTCATGTTGGACTGGGTTCCCGAGCCGGTCTGCCAGACCTTGAGGGGGAAGTTGCCCTCGAGCTTGCCCTCGAGCAGCTCGTCGCAGGCGTCCGCGATCAGTGCGCCCACGCGCTCGTCCAGCACACCCAGCTCCACGTTGGCCTGGGCGGCCGCCTTCTTCAGCAGGCCAAAGGCGCGGATGACCTCGTCGGGCATCGTTTCGGTCCCGATGGGGAAGTTCTGCAGCGAGCGCTGGGTCTGAGCGCCCCAAAGGCTCCATGCAGGCACCTGCATCTCTCCCATGGAGTCGTGTTCCGTGCGATACTCTTCGGCCATGGCTCAGCTCCTCACTGGCTCGCCCCGCGCCGCAGCGCGCCTCAGTCCGCCTAGCATCATAGGGCTTTGCGGCACGCAGGGGTGAGGGTGGAAACCAGCGCGTCTCATTCGCGCGCGTCGTGGGCGGCACGCGCTCCCCTGCGCCAGCCGCTCGTGCACCGCGCACGCAAAAAAGGGCACGCCCGTCCGGACGTGCCCATCAAAGCTCAAAGCGAGGAAGGCGGGTCCCTTGCCTCCTGCCTCACGCCGCTTACGCCACGTGCGTCCGCCGCGCGCCCGTCCAAGCGCCGCTCTCGTCGAAGTAGTAGTCGTAGCCCGAGCCATCCGACGCCCAGGCGTCCGTGATGATCTGTCCGCTGGCGCGTGTGGCATACCAGACGCCGTTCACCATGAACCAGCCGGAGCGCATCGCGCCGTCGTCGCCGAGCCAGTACCAACCGTCATGGTAGTACCAGCCCGTGCGCAGGGCACCAGACTCCGCAAGGTTGTACCAGGAGCCGTTGACGATCTGCCAGCCGGTGAGCATCTTGCCGTTCTCGCCGAAGAAGTACCACACGCCACCCACGGCCTGCCAGCCGGTGAGCATCTTGCCCGAGCCGTCGAACAGGTACCAGCTGTCATTGACGTTGCACCAACCCTCGCAGGGAGCGGGGAAGCCACGCAGGACGAGCACGCCGTTGGACCGGAAAAACGCCCAGCCGTCGTCGAACAGCTGCCATCCGGTGCTCATGACGCCCGACTCGTTGGCGTGGTAGGTCGAGGAGCCCGCCTCGAACCAACCCGTGCGCATGACGCCGTCCTCGCCAAAGTAGAACCAGCCCTCGGAAAGGTTGCGCCAACCGGTGACCATCAGGCCGCCGCTCGTGAACACATAGGTCTTGTCCTCGATGGTGCGCTTGCCCATGGCGAGGCGCCCGTTCTTGTCACGCCAGTACGAGGAGCCAAACGCGGTCTGGTGCCAACCCGGCGTGGTGTCGGTAAGGCCGGCGTCGGCCTCGCTGACGAAGAGCACGTTGAGCTCGGAATCCTTGCCGGGGATGACGGAGAAGGTGCGCATCATGCCCTCGCGCTGCTGACCGTTGAAGGACACGCTGCTCACGACGTAGCCCTCGTCGGGCTGCACGGCAAACGCCTGCGCGGTGCCCGGCACGCACCACAGGCCCGACTCGGGCAGCGGCTGGCTCTCGCCCGCCTCGTTCACGTACAACAGCGAGCCGCCCGGGCCGACGCTCACCTTGATCTGCACCTGGCGCGGGCTGATGGCGACCGTGGATGCGGCTGTCGTGATCTGCTGGGCGACCGCGACCGCCGGCAGCGCGGATGCCGCGCAGGCCAACGCCAACGACGCGCACGCAAGCTGCGCCGCAAATGAACAACTATTATCTCTGTGCATTGTGCAGCACTCCCCTCAACTCTGTCGCCGCACGGGCGCGGACGACAGCCCGTCATACAAAGAAACACCGGGCCGTGTCACGCAGGACACCGCACCCGTGCATCACGCTGGCCGGGCTCTCAAACAAAGGGAGTATGCTTCAGAACCAAGTCTATAAGCCACTATCGCGCTTGGCCTCCACCCTGTCAAGGGCAGCCCGCGCGGGCACGCCACGCGCCATGCCGCGTCCACGACCGAGGCCGCTCGCACGGCGCCGGCATCTGAGCTGGAACCTCCTGCCCAGATCGCACCGCCATCGCACGGCGCCGCCAACGCTCCTTCGGCAGCCCAATGTTTTCTACGTCAGCCTTGGGTTCGGTCGGTAGAATGAAAAGGTTCACATGCTCGAGCGGCCGTCCCACGGCACGCATGACACAAGACAGAAGGGCGTCATGGCCGAAGAACTACCACTCCTAGCCCCTGGTTTTGCCTGGGTCCCCCTGTTTGGCTTCTCCCTCTTGCTCCTGCTCGCGCTCCTGCGCCTCGCGTTGGGCATCAACGTGCTGTTGCGCAGAATCGGCCAGGAGAGAGGTCCGCGACCCGACGGCAACCAGCGCGCACGCAGCGAGGCCGACGCAGCCAACAGGTTCCTGGAACGCTGCCGTCCGCTCATCGAATCTGCAGGCACAGGCCTGGAACGCGCGGGCCAAGGCATCGCGCGCACCCTGGCGTCCCTCTCAGCCAAACTCTCCTCCGCTGCCCAAAGCGACTTGGCAGCCGACGGCACGCAAGCGCCCCAGGAAGCCGCAACGCCCGAGGCGCCATCGTCTCGAGGCACGGTCGACCCGAGCCCCGAGACAACCCGCACGCGGCGCGCGACGAGCGAGCCTGACGCACAGGACAACCTCTCTTCCGAGTCCCCGCAGCTAGACATGCCGGACAAGGCACCCGAGGCGAGCGCAGAGCCGCAGCAGGACCAAGGCGACCAGCAGGCGTCCGACACGTCCGATGCACCGGCAGAAGCGCGCCCGCAGCGGCCAGCCAGGCGCCGCTGGGCCCACGTGCGCGGCGAGCGTCCCACGCATTGGGATGACGAGGACGCGACGGATGACAGCACGCAGGCAGGCGCTCAACAGACGAAGGACAGCGCGCAGACAGGCGCTCAACAGGCGAAGGACAGCGCGCGGGCAGGCGCCCAGCAGGAGGACGGCAGCGCGCGAGAAGACACCAAGCCTCGGCCCGCAGAGGACCCCGACATGGACGACGAGCAGCCCTCCC
>CACXFF010000046.1 GCA_902766805.1 uncultured Coriobacteriaceae bacterium
AGGGTCAGCAGTCCCCCGGCGCTCCGGCCGAGAAGCCGCGCACCTATCGCAAGGACGAGGACCCCAACCCCTACGTGGGCATTGGCCGCAACGAGCCGTGCCCCTGCGGCTCCGGCAAGAAGTTCAAGAACTGCCACGGCCGCAACCCGCTGCGCTAGCAGACACTGATTGACCGAGCGCGGACCAGGGGCACCTAGCTCCTGGTCCGCGTTTTGCGCACGGGGGCGACCCCGTGATCCCCGCGCACCACCACCGTCCCGGAGGAGCATCCATGGAACCCATCACGCAAGCCGACCTAGAGCAGCTCGCCGTGCGCCTGGAACAGGTCGCGGGCTACCTGCACGTGGACGAGCGCCGTGCGCAGGTGGCCGAGCTGGAGGCGCAGACCGCCGCGCCCGGCTTTTGGGATGACGCGCAGGCGGCGAGCGCCGTCACGCGCAAGCTCGCCGCGGCCAAAGATGACGTGGAGGCTTACGAGCGAGCCCGCGCCCAGCTCGAGGACGCGCAGGCCGCGTGGGAGTTGGCCGAGGAGCTGGACGACGAGGACTCCCGCATGGAGGCCACGGCCACGGCCCATGAGTTGGCCCACGACCTGGACGAGCTCGAGCTGGCCAGCTGGTTCGCCGACGACCTCGACCACGGCGACGCCATCGTGACCGTCACCCCGGGCCAAGGCGGCCTGGAGGCGCAGGACTGGTGCGAGATGGTGTTCAAGATGTACCTGCGTTACTGCGACCAGCGCGGTTGGAAGGTCGAGGTGCTCGACGCCCCGGCGGGCGAGGCCATCGGCCTGGACCGCGCGACCTTCCAGGTGTCGGGCCACAACGCCTACGGCATGCTGCGTTCCGAGCAGGGCGTCCACCGTCTGGTGCGCATCAGCCCCACGGATGCCAAGAAGCGCCGCCAGACCACCTTCGCCGGCGTGGAGGTGCTGCCCGTGCTGCCCGACGACGTGGAGGTCGAGATCAACCAGGACGACCTGCGCGTGGACGTGTTCCACTCCCACGGCCACGGCGGCCAGGGCGTGAACACCACGGACTCGGCCGTGCGCATCACCCACCTGCCCACGGGCATCGTGGTCACCTGCCAGAACGAGCGCTCCCAGATCCAGAACCGCGCCTTCGCGATGAACGTGCTGCGTTCCAAGCTCTACGAGCTGGAGCTGGAGCGCCGGGCCAACGAGCTGGACGAGCTGCGCGGGCCCAAGGGCCAGATCTCCTTTGGCGAGCAGATCCGCAACTACGTGCTCTACCCGTACCAGATGGTCAAGGACCTGCGCACGGGCGTGGAGACCGGCAACGTGGACGCCGTGCTGAAGGAAGGCAACCTGGACGAGTTCGTCGTCGCGTACCACCGTTGGGCCACGGGCAACAAAAGCTCTGAGTAATCGCGCTGGCTCATGCCGTGCCCGAGGTGGTAAGATGCCTCCACGGCCGACGGTCCACCCGCGCGCCGGGCGGCGCCCTTTCGAGAGAAAGGAGCGTCAATGGATGAATTACCTGCCATCATTGGCATGCTGAAAGAGCTCTTCGGAGCGCTCAAAGCCCTACTCGAACTCTTGCGAGTGAGAGAGGAGGTGAGGAATCTGCCCAAGCGTGGGCCTAAGCACCTGAAGAAGAAAGGCGCGGGAGGTAGCAACTCCCACGCCCTTCGTTAGTATCTGACGGCGCCGCCCAGAACCCTATCGTGGGAGGCCGTCGGTCGTAGTATAGCACCTCGCCCATCCGTGGTGGCTCTATGGTGCTTTCGGGCAGCCCGAACCCATCTGGTAAAATTCTCCTATATGCCTGAGCGGCATGCTTCATCAGGAGCTCTAATTCGGACCACGAAGCAGAAAGGCGAGGAACCAGCGTGGCTACTCATTTCAGAGCAGAGGGCGCCGCTCCGCAGCAGCCGGAACAGCCGGAACAGCCGCAGCGGCAACTGCAGCCCGCTCCCATGCCCGAGCCCGAGGCGCAGCCTCAGCAGCTCGAGCCGGTGCGGACGCAGTCTAGCAGCCCTTATGCCTCACCTCAGCCCACGGGTGCCCAGGATAGCACCCAGCTCACGGGCTTCACCAGCGTGTTCGCCCCCATCACGGTCAGCCAGGCCACCACGGGGACGCCCACCATCTCGTTCCGCAACGTGACGAAGATCTACCCTGCCCAGCCCAACAAGCCGGCGCTCGAGGATGTCTCGGTGGACATCATGGCTGGCGAGTTCGTGTTCCTCGTGGGACACTCGGGCTCCGGCAAGTCCACCTTCTTGCGCACCATCACGCGCGAGATTCAGGTCACGAGCGGCCAGATCCTCGTCGCCGGCCAGGATCTCACCAAGATGCGCAACCGCAAGGTGCCGTTCCTGCGCCGCCAGATCGGCTGCGTCTTCCAGGACTTCAAGCTGCTGCAGGACAAGACGGCCTACGAGAACGTCGCCTTTGCCCTGGAGTGCATCGGCAAGCCGCGCTCGGTCATCCGCGCGCAGGTGCCCGAGGTGCTGCGCCTCGTCGGCCTTGGCGAGAAGCAGGACATGTTCCCCGACCAGCTCTCTGGCGGCGAGCAGCAGCGCGTCTGCGTCGCCCGCGCCATGGTCAACCGTCCTCCGCTGCTGGTGTGCGACGAGCCCACCGGCAACCTGGACCCGGGCATCAGCTTGGGCAT
>CACXFF010000047.1 GCA_902766805.1 uncultured Coriobacteriaceae bacterium
ATGCCGCTGATGGCCGTCCACATGGTGGTGCCCGACGTCGACCCGAATGCCAGGGTGAAGGCGATGATGGACACGATCGTGCCGGGGATGTTCAGCGAGCCAAAGACCACGTAGTAGAGCACCATGAGCACCACCGCGATGGGGATGCCGCCCATGAGCGCCTGGTAGCCGTCCACGAGCTTGGACGCCCAGCGTTTGCCGTTGCGACGCGCCAGGACCACGCCGTAGCCCAGCAGGGTGCCCAGCACGCCCGAGCACACGCTGATGAGCACGGTGACGCCCAGGCCGGAGAGGATGAGCTGCCAACGGTCTTCCTCGATGAAGGTCTTGTGGAAGGCCTTGGAGATGCCCTCGAAGAAGCCGGCGCCGCCCTGCTCGCTCTGCTTGGACTTCACGACGACCGCCACGTAGGAGGGGATCGCCTCACGGGTGAAGTCGACCATCTCGGCACGCTCGGGCGTGTTGGTGAGCGTGCCACCAAAGTCCACCTTGCCGGTCTGCACGCTCGCGAAAATCGCGTCCATGGCGATGGCGGAGACCTCGAGGTGGTAGCCCAGCTCTTTGGCGATGAGCAGGGCCATCTCGACGTCATAGCCTGTCGGCACGCCACCCTCGCCCACGTAGGAGTAGGGCTCGATGACGCCCGACGTCGCGAAGCGCAGCGTGCCGTTGGGCGCGTCCCAATCCTGCTGGGGCAGGGTCTTGGCGGACTCGTCGATGGCGACCCATTTCTCGCGCAGCCTGTCTATGGTGCCGTCTTCTTCGAAGCGCTTGATCACCTCGTTGAACTTCTCCACAAGCGGGTCTCCGTGCGGGAAGAAGAAGGCCTCCTCGACCTTGTCGACGGTCTCGGGCATCATCGCCACCGAGCCGCCTTTGCGGTTGACCACGAGCTCGAGGCAGTAGGAGAGCTGCACGGCGGCGTCGGCCTTGTCGGCTTCCACGGCTGCGACGCAGTCGGCGAGCGAGGGGTAGAACTGCTCTTTGGTATCGTCGACCTTGGCGGCGACCTTCTTGTTGTAGACGCTGCCGTTCACGTAGGCGATCTTTTTGCCCGTGAGCTCTTGGAGCGACTGGTAGATGGGCTCGGGTGCCGCCTCGGCAGACCGCGCGACAGCGGGCACCAACGCGAGCACGACCAGCACGCCCAAAAGGGCTGCCAGCCAACGCGCGTGTCTGATGGTTGTCATAGGCACCTCATCAATACTGGGACGTTTTTGGACACAGGCATTAAGTATAGGCCAGCAACGGCCGCACTTTGGCGCTTTTCTCTGAGACAGGTCTGCCACCCTCACGTAGAGCTTGGGGGTGTCAGACTTTCTCAGAAAATAAAGTACCAACGCGTTTAGAATGGATGCGGTTTCTGCGTCTGAAGGGATGTCCCATGACTCGTATCTCATGTGTTCCGCGCCGCTTGCTGACCGGAGGAATGTCAGCGCTGCTCGCCTTGTCCGGTGCGCCGCTGCACGCGCTGCAGGCGGTGGCAGCAGAGCTCGACGCGCCCGAGGCGGGCGCCCAGCTCGATGTCGCTTCCAACGAGATAAGCTACTCGTTCGCATCGCTGGTCAATAAGCCGTCCGACATCACGACCAAGCTCAACTGGAGCGACGAGGGCTTCCGCACCCCGAGCGTCGGGCACACGGCGCTCGCGGAGCAGTCCATGGCGCTGGCGATGACCGCAGGCTACAGCGACTTGGTCACGAGCTATGCGCGGCAGGGTGGCAACGCGCGCTCCTACCTGGAGCAGGCGGGCTTCCACGACGTGACGCCCAGCTCGAAGTACAACGTAGAGCCCACGACCGACAGCATCGGCTTCGTGATGGCCTGGAAAGACGTGGTCGACATGGAGGGGAAGCCGGCCCGCGTGTATGCGGTGGGCGTGCGCATGCACGGCTACGGAGCGGAATGGGGAGGCAACCTGAAGGTCGGCTCCTCGGGACCGCACGAGGGCTTCGCGCTGGCGGCAGACCAGATCAACGCCGAGCTGAAGGCCTACGTCGCGGCCCATGCTCCCGCAGCGGGCGCGCGGGCCAAGCTCTGGTACGCGGGCTACAGCCGCGCCGGCTCCGCGTGCAACCTTGCGGCGGCGCAGGCCACGCGCGAGGCGAACGGCTTCTTTGGCGACGTGTCGTTGGCGCCGACGGACATCTACGCCTACTGCTTCGAGGCGCCCCAGGCGACCGACGATCCCGCGGCGCGCTCGGAGGCCTACGACAACATCACGAATTTCGTGAACATCGATGACTGGATCGGCGGCGTGTTCGGCAAGCTGTTCGGGATGGAGCGCTACGGGCGCGACTACTCCTATGACGCGACGACGCCCTCGGTCGACGCATGGAAGAGTCGGCAGGCCGAGGTGCGCGCGGACTTCGAGCGTGAGCTCGCGCCCATCGCCCCGGGCAAAACGTATGACGCGTCGAGCTTCCGCGCCTACAACTCCGTCCTTGCGGGAGGCGTCTACGAGGGCTACACCGGCACGCAGGGCGAATACCTGGACGAGGCGGCCTCGTGGCTGAAAGAGGCCCTGGGCATCAGCGACCGCGCGTCGTACGTCAAGGAATACCAGGATGACTTCGTCAACGTCGCGCAGTGGTTCGTGGTCGGGGCGCTCTCGCGAGGACCCGAGATGCTCAAGCTGATAGACAGCGCGGTCATGCAGGATGAGTTCATCGCCAAAAGCGGGCTCGAGGGCTCGACGTTGTCGGAGCTCCTCAGCAAGAACAGCATGATCTCGTTGGGCATCGCGTGCGCTCCGCTGATCACGGCTCCCAGCGACGGCAGCCCCGACAAGCTCGTCGAGCTCCTGCAGCGCGTGCTGCGGCGCGTGGTCGACGGGTTGGGGCAGAGTGCGACTGACGAGCAGATACAGAGCCTGGGCAAGCACATGGCCCCGTTCATGAGGAAGTTGGTTGCCAGCGCGATCGCGTCGCCTTCCGTCGCGGTGACGATGCTCAACGGCGGCGACTCGATCCTCAGCGTGCACATGCCCGAGGTTTCGCTGGCGTGGTTGCGCGCCTGTGCGGCGCACCAGGGTGGGGCCGTAGACGGTTGGCAGCGCATCGACGGCGCTTGGGTCTACAACGAGGGCGGCAAGGCGCGCACGGGCTGGCTCTCCTGGCAGGGAAGCTGGTATTGGCTGGGCGACGACGGCGTGATGCGCACGGGCTGGGCGCTCGTGGACGGCTGCTGGTACTGGCTGGGGGACAATGGCGCGCTGTACAGCGGCTGGCTGTGGCGCAACGGC
>CACXFF010000048.1 GCA_902766805.1 uncultured Coriobacteriaceae bacterium
GACCGAGAAAGGCTTGGTGATGTAATCGTCGGCGCCGGCATCGAGGCCCGCGACCTTGTCGTGGTCCTGGTTGAGGGCCGTGAGCATGATGATGGGCTCGGTGTGGCCCTCGCTGCGCAGGATGCGCGCGACCTCGAGCCCCGAGAGGCTGGGCAACATGACGTCGAGCAGGATGAGGTCACAGCCTTGGCGCGCGGCTTCCAGGCCGCTCCTTCCGTCGGTGGCCGTGTTCACTGCGTAGCCTGCGCCGGTGAGGGCGTATTCGAGGGCCATGCGGATGGTGCGGTCGTCTTCTACGAGCAGAATCTGTGCCATGTGATAGGTCTCCTTCCGAGTTCATATGATGACGTATACCCAAGTGCCTGGGGGCTGCATTCGCCATGGCTGAACAGGGCATGGGCATGTTTCACATCGCTGTTACAGCGATTCACACGCCATCAACGATTATGACGCGTCGGCTTTTTACGATGAGGCTGGCCGTCGGACGAAGGCATGATCGACGCCGCCCGGCGTCGGCTGCGCAGAGGGCTCGTCCTGGCTCACTTGGCTTCCCTGTGGTGGGTCCTGCCCAGCGAGTGAAGAGGAATAACATGCTCAGCTTTTCCCAATTCATGGATACGATGGCCAACAACCCGCTGCTGGCCCTCTCCATGGCGCTCATCGGGGCGACCATATTTGTGAACGGCTCCACCGACGCGGCCAATGCCATCGCCGAGGCCGTGGGTACGCGCTCCATCGGTTTCCGCAGCGCGGTACTCATGGCTATGGTCTGCGACTTCATGGGCCTCGTGGCATCGGTCGCCGTCTCCACGGCCGTTGCCGACACCATTTCGGGCATGGTGGACTTTGGCGGCGATTCCCATGCGGCGCTCGTTGCCTTGGCCGCAGCGCAGGTTGCCATCGTGGCCTGGGGTGGGGCGGCCTGGGCGTTTGGCATCCCCACGAGCGAGAGCCACGCGCTCATCGCGGGCGTTTCGGGCGCGGCCATTGCGCTGCAGGGCGGCGTGAGCGGCATCAACGGCGCCGAGTGGATCAAAGTGATCTGGGGCCTGTTGCTGTCGGTGTCGGGCGGATTTGCGCTGGGCTATGGCGCGTGCAAGGTCATCCGACACCTCTTTGCGGAGGCAGACTACCGGGCGGCCAACAAGGTGTGCGCGCGGGCTCAGGTTTTGGGCGCGGGCTTCTGCTCCTTCATGCACGGCGCGCAGGACGGGCAGAAGTTCCTGTCCATTGCGATGATGGCCATCGCGCTGTCCGAAGGGAAGGCCGCGGGCGCTCAGGGCGTGGGCGGCTATCCGCTGTGGCTCATGGTGGCTTGCGCGACCATCCTGGCTATCGGCGTGGGCGTGGGTGGCAAGAAGATCGTCAAGACTGTAGGTACTGGCGTGGTCCAGATGGAGAAGTATCAGGGTGCCGCGGCATCGATCAGCGCCGGGCTGAGCTTGCTGCTGGCAACCTTTGGCGGCCTGCCGGTGTCCACGACGCACACCAAGTCCGCCGCAATCATGGGCGCGGGCTCGTCCAAGACCCTGCGCTCGGTCAACTGGGGCGTGGCGCGCGACATGGTGATGACCTGGATCCTCACCTTCCCTGGTTGCGGCCTCATCGGTTTTTTGCTCGCCAAGCTGTTCCTGTACCTGTTCTAGCGGGGCCGCGGTGCGGCGTGACCGGACGTTGTTACCGGGAAGCCTTTGGCTCTGCGGTAACAAGCCCCACCATGCGGGGCCGCGTTCCCGGGCTTGGCCACGTGCTTTGGGCGGGGACGGGGCGGCGTGAGCCACGGGGCATGTCCTCGGCGCGCAGGCGCTCGGGGGGCGTCGCGGTCTGCGCACGCTGGCGCGTGCTTGCCGCCGCGGGCCTGCTTGTTTGGCGCGGCCAAACAAGCAGGGGATCGTCGTGCGCCTGCGGGATATGCCCCTACGGCTCCCGCCGCCCCTCCGTGCCCGGCTCATTGCCGCTGCCGCCTCGCTTTGGCCGGGCTTGTTACCGGGAAGCCTTTGGCTCTGCGGTAACAAGTCTCGGTCCGTCCCGTGACGCACATGGCGAGTGGTCCGCCCAAGCTGTGCGGCTGTATGACCGACGCGCAGATGTGCGACAATGGCGGCGATTGTAGGGACTTGCGAGGCTGGGGGTGGAGCATGGGGCTGTGGTCCAAGGCACGTGAATTGCTGGGTGCCGCCAGTGGCAGTTCTGCCGCGGCTGCGCAGGAGCTGGAACGCATGGAGCTCGAGCAGGCCCGTACCCTCGCCCAAGCTGTGGAGAGGGGAGAGACGATGGCAGACGACCAGGGCGCAATCGGGCCCAAGCTGCGGCGACGCTATCATTTCGTGGGCCAAGTGCAGGGGGTGGGTTTCCGCTGGACCACCACCAACCTCGCGAACTCCGCCGGGGCCACCGGATGGGTGATGAACGAGCCGGACGGGTCAGTCACGGCTGAGATCCAGGGCATCTCCGAGCAGATCGTCGCCGTGATCAATGGACTTGAACGCTATTACAACGGCCGACGCTGGCTTGGCGGGTTTACCATCGATGATGTGCGCGATGTGCCCGTGATCAGGGGAGAGGCGGACTTCCACCCTGTGTACTAGAGTGGTCTGTCCGCCTCTCGCCTCGTCTAGCGCACGCCGTTCACGGCGAGGTCGATGACCTTGTAGGCTCCGTCGTAGATGCCCAAGCGCTTGGCGTCCTCGATGCGGTCACACATGAAGGAGACCAGCTGCGGCTCGCGCTGGAAGGAGTCGATCATGGCCAAGACCTCGGCGGTGTCATCGATCTCGTAGGTGCCGTCTCCTACCTCGGCCGCGCGGATGGCGCCCCAGGCCTCGTGGCCGCCCACGCGGTGGATCATCAGCTTGGGCACGGGATAGAACGAGAACTCGCTCGGCTTGGTGATGAGGACGTCCGAGCAGCGCATGAGCAGGTTGGACGAGTACACGGCGGCGAAGATGTCGGAGTCGCAGAAGGCATGCACGCCGCTGAGCTCGCCATCGAGCGCGTCCTCGGCAAGGCGCGCTACCTGGCCGAAGTCGCCGAAGTGGCACTGCGCCAGCTCGGCCAGCCCGTCGACCTTCTTCTCCAGTGCGTGCCAGACCTTCTCGTGGTCGCCCACGTTGATCAGGAGCGTGGCCTGGCCCGAACGCACGTAGGGGAGCAGGTGCTCGCAGATGGCGATGAACAGGTCCTGCTGAGCGCCGGCGCCGCCCACGGACAGCAGGTAGCGGATCGGGCCGTCACCCTGCAGGCGCGCACGGCGACGGGCGCAGTCTGCCTCGATGTTGCTCACGAGCTCGTGGTCCACGTAATGGCCGGTGTAGACGAGCGAGCCCTCGGGCATGGGCGCAAGCGGCTTTTTGGCCATGCCGCGCAGCTGGTGGTAGCCCAAGTAGGAGCTCGGCGTCTGGACGGTGTGGATGGAGCCCTCGGCCAGGTGCAGGGCCATGGGCCAGTTGTCGGGTATGGCGTTGACCACGTGGGTGAGGCCGGCGTGGATGGCCGCCTGCGCGGGCCACACATGTGTGCCCACGTAGGGCGTGTCTGCCGGGATGTCGCGGAAAATGGGCGCCATGAGCTCGGCGTTTTTCTGGTCGGGGGCGTTGTAGGTGAGCTTGCGGAAGCCCTCGGAGTTCAGCGGCTCCCAATACAGGGCATTGAAGGGAGGCAGCGCTTGGGAGAGGCGTGAGCCCATGGAGTAGAGGTCGTTTTGGTGGGCGATGACCTTGGAGCCGGTGGTCTGGGGGAAGCTCGCGAGGTCCAGCCAGTAGGGGGTGTAGCCCATGGCGTGGGCGGCCGAGGCCATGGCCATGGAGATGCGGTAGTGGCCGAAGCCCATGCGGATGTTGCCCACGATCAGCGGTTGGCCGGACGCGCCGTCCACCGCACGGCCGATTGTTCCCTGGACGGCGTGGGCCTGGGCGTCGGCCGCGAGGTCGAGCGCGCTGCCGTCGCACATCACGAGGTTGCGGACGCCGAGGGCCTCGCCCACCACGGGCAGCTCGCACGCGGCAAGGTGATAGATGGCTGCGGAATCGTCGCCGTACTTCTTGGCGTACTTCTCTTTGGACTTGACCGCCTTGCCGTAGGTCTTCTTGTCGATGGGGTTGCCAAAGACCTCTGCGGCCCTGTCGTTCGTCGATGCCATGAGATTCCTCCTTGCGCGCTTCCTGTGAGCGTGATAGTCTCACTATCAAGTTGATAGACAGACTATCACCGGCACGGAGGCAATGCAAGCGCGTTTGTGCCAGAGCGTAGGGAGGAGGAACCGACATGTCCGACGAGCGTGCGATCACGATGAACGACACCGCTGCGCCCGGCTCGCGCCTCATCGAGCTCCATGACTACGTTTCCCCTCGCGAGGACTACACGATTGCCTGTGCCGCGGCGCTGTTCCTGGGCCGTGGCATCGCCAATGTGAAGATGACTGACATCGCCGATGCCGCTGGGGTGGGCGTGGCCACGCTGTATCGCCACTACGCGACCAAGACGCGCATCGCGATAGACGCCGGCACGCTCATGTGGCGACGTTTCAATCTCCAGATTCACCGGCTGGTGGAGTCGAACGTGTTCCTGGAGTACGACGGGGCGATGCGCATGGGTCGCCTGTTCAATGAGTACGTGGATGCCTACCTGCGCCACCAGGATTTCGTGACGTTCTTGGATGAGTTCGACCACCTGGTGGTCCAGGAGCGGGTTCCCCGCGAGCTGCTCATGGAGTACGGCCAGGAGGTGGACTCGTTCTATGTGGTGTTCGAGGACGCCTATCGGCTGGGGCGCCAGGACGGCTCCATCAAGCGCGACGTGGACTTCCCCGTGCTGTATCGCACGGTCGCCCATGCCCTCATGGGCGTGGCCGAGAAGCTCGTGCGTGGGGAGGTCATCCCATCGGACGATTTTTCCGACGGCTCGGGAGAGCTCAGCTGTCTGGTGGAAATCACCATGCGTACACTGACGCTGTAGGGGGTTCATTTTATGCGGGATACGTGAGGATACGAGCGGAAATACGTGTCGCACAAGGAAGAAAGGAACTACAGGTTATGGCAGAGAAAAAGCTCGCAGACGGTCGCGTCATGCGCAACTTCGCGATCGGACAGCTCGGCTGGGCGCTGCTGAGCGGCGTGGTGTCCAACTGGCTGCTCTACTTCTACATGCCCAGCCAGGAGACCATCGCGGCGGGCATGCCGCTGTTCATCACGCAGGGCATCGTGTTCGCCGGCATGACGGTCATCGGCCTCATCACTGCCTTCTGCCGCCTGGTGGACGGCTTCATCGATCCGTTCATCGCGAGCAAGTCCGACTCGCTCAATCACCCGCTGGGCCGCCGCATCCCGTTCATGCGCTGGTTTGCGGTGCCCTTCGGCATCATGACCGTGGTGGTGTTCACGCTGCCGGGCCTGGGCTCCGAGCTCTTCAATGACATTGCGCTGTTCGTGTGCCTGGTGCTGTTCTACATCTCCCTGTCGCTGTACTGCACGCCGTTCAACGCGCTCATTCCCGAGCTTGGCCGCACGCAGGATCTGCGCGTGAACCTCTCCACCTTCATCTCGGTCACCTATTTCCTGGGCACGGCCTTCGCCTACTTGGTGCCCACCATCGCGGGCCTGTTCCAGGCTTCGCTGGGCATTGCCAATGCGTACCGCGTGACCATCGCCATTCTTGCCGCCGTCGCCATCGCCTGCATGCTGGTCCCTGCCTTCACCATCGACGAAAACGCCTACGCCGAGACCGAGCCCTCTACCACGCCCATGGGCGCGAGCGTCATCAAAACCTTCAAGAACAAGGACTTCCAGGTCTTCGAGATTTCCGACATCCTGTATTGGGTGGCCATCACCATGTTCCAGACCGGCATGCCCTTCTACGTCACGAGCCTCATCGGCCTGGACGAGTCGTGGAACTTCATCCTGTTCGCGGGCATGACGCTCATCAGCCTTGCGTTCTACGCACCGGTCAACATCCTTGCCAAGCGCATGGGCAAAAAGAAGCTCGTGGCCTTCGCGTTCTTCTTCTTCTGCCTGGCGTTCCTGGTCACGAGCGTGTGCGGGCAGTTCGGCGTGCCCGAGCTCGCGTGGGGCGCCCTGGTGGCGATCCTGGCTGCCATCCCGATGGCCGTCCTGGGCATCTTGCCGCAGGCGGTGCTGGCCGACATCGCCGAGTCCGATGCCGTGGAGACGGGCGAGAACCGCGAAGGCATGTTCTATGCCGCACGCACCTTCTCCATGACGCTCGGACAGTCGCTTGCCATGATTCTGTTCTCCTCGATCGCGACGATCGGCAGTGACGGCTTTGGCTACCGCATCACGGCGGTCGTCGCCACCGTCTTCTGCCTGTTGGGCGGTCTGGTGTTCCTGCGTTATCGCGAGGGACGCGTGCTCCAGGTCGTCGCGCGCCACACCAAAGAGCTCACGGGCGTGGACGAGTAGGCCCACATAGAAGCTAGTCCGCAGCCGGGCCATACCGTCCGTGCCACGTCGCGCGCCGTGTCGCGCACCCTACCAGAGGAGAGTACCCATGACTGTAAGTCCCACCTTCCACATCTGCTTCATAGCTCAGGGCGGGGCGACGCGCGAGGTCACCATAGCCCAGGGCAAGGCTTGGCCGCGCGAGTCGGCCGACGCCCTGGGCCTCAAGGTCCTGCGCGGCCCCATCAGCTGGCGCCTGAGCGTCTGCCCCCAGGTGCCCGTGCGCGTGCTGTCCGTGAGCGCCGTCGTACCGTCGCCGCTGCGCTCGTCCGACGCCCTTTTCCTTTCGGGCTATAACTGCTGGACCGACAGTACCGAGCAGGCTCCCATAGGCATCACGCGCGGCCTGGAGGGCGTGCCCAGGCAGGTCGTGGACAAGTGGGTCTTGGATGGCTCGGGCGACTACCGTTTCACGTCCAGCGACCTGCGTCCCGGCCATATGCACGGGTTCGGGTACTGCTACGCGCGCTTCGACGACGAGGTGGAGCTCATCGCGAGCCTCACGGAGGACAATGGCCTCACGACCATTCGCGAGGATCTTTTTGGGCAGTGTTGGCTGCTGGACAAAGAGCCGCCCGCGCGCGAGCTGGCGGCGGGTGAGCAGCGTGAGCTCATGGGCCTGTGCTGTGTGCGTGCATCGTTGCCGCAGGCGGTGAGCAGCTGGCTCGCGTGCGCGCACATCACCCGGCGCGAGGCGCCAGCGCTCGTGGGCTTCTCCAGCTGGTATCGCTACTACAACGACATCTCGGCCAAGAGGCTTTCGGGCGACCTGGCGAGCGTGGCTGAGCTTTTGGGCTCGTGCGACCTGGGCCACTGCGCAGGCGTGTTCCAAGTGGATGACGGCTATGCCAAGGTGGGCGACTGGCTGGAGCCCAGCGAGGAGGCCTTCCCCGAGGGTATGGGTGCCATGGCTCGCGCCGTGCGTGACGCAGGCCTGGTACCCGGTCTGTGGATGGCGCCGTTCCTGGTGGAGCGGGAGAGCCGGGTGTTCGCTGAACACCAGGACTGGCTGCTGCGCGACGACCAAGGCGAGCTTGTGACCTGCGGCAGCAACTGGAGCGGTTCGGTGGCGCTCGACACGCGCAAACCCGAAGTGCGCGCCTACGTGCGCGAGTCTTTGTCCACCGCGACGAGAGACTGGGGCTATCAGCTGCTCAAGCTGGACTTCCTCTTCGCGGCGTGCATGCTCCCGCACGATGGCCTCAATCGCGGAGAGCTCATGGCTGACGCGCTTGACCTGTTGCGCGACTCCGTTCCGGAGGGGACGTGGTTCGACCTGTGCGGTGTGCCGCAGTTCCACGCCTTTGGCCGCACGGAGTACTGCCGCGTGGGCTGCGACGTGGGCTTGGACTGGGATGACGTGCCGTACATGCGCGCGCTGCATCGCGAGCGTGTGTCCACCAAGCGCAGCTTGGCCAACACACGCGCCAAGGCGCACCTGGACGGGCGGGTCTTCCGCAACGACCCCGACGTGTTCTTCCTGCGGAGGGACGTGAGCCTGACCGACGCGCAGCGCGCCGACCTGCTGCATGCCGACGCCACCTGTGGCGGCGTGTTCTTCACGAGCGATGATGTTGCGGCGTGGGACGAGGGCCAGTTGGCGGACTTCCGCGCGGCGCTCAAGACCTTCGTGGACAAGGAACGCTAGATTGGATGCGACCTCTGCTGCTGCGGGGGCCAATGTTTGGAGACGGTACGCCGCTTCGTGCGGCATGGTGAAGGGGGAAGATCCGTGCACATTCCCGATTCTTTCAGTGATGCCCAGCGTGAGACGATCCTGGGGCTTTTCGACGAGTTCCGCAGCCGTTTCGGCGTGACCGAAGCCGACGAGTTCGGCTACGTGCGCACACCCGGGCGCACGGAGATCGCCGGCAACCACACCGACCACGAGGGAGGCTCGGTCATCGGCGCAGCGGTGGACCGCTACGTGCACGGCATCTTCTCGCCAGCGGATGGCGACATGATCCGCATCGAGAGCTTGGGCTTCTGCTCCATCGATGTGCGCCTGGACGATCTCGCGCCCCGTGCCGATGAGCAGGGCAGCTCCGCGGCGCTCGTGCGCGGCATGGCGGCGCTCTTCGCCGAGCGCGGTTTCGTTCCGCAGGCCTTCGATGCGGTCATCAGCTCCGAGGTGCCTGGGGGCTCTGGCCTCTCGTCGTCGGCGGCCTTCGAGCTCGAGCTTGCGGGCGCCATGAACGCCCTGTGGGCCAAGGGCGTGCTCGCCCCCGAAGACATGGCGCTCATGGCGCAGCGCGTGGAGCGGGAGTGGTTCGGCAAGCCCTGCGGCCTGCTCGACCAGGCGTCCGTTGCGCTGGGCGGCATCCAGCACATGGACTTCTCGGTGCCGGGACGCCTGGAGGCGCACGAACTGGACTTCGATTTCGCCAAGGCGGGCTATGTCATCTGCCTGGTGGCGGTGGGCGCCGATCACGCTGCGCTCACCAGCGAATATGCCGCCGTTCCCGCCGAGATGCAGGCCGTGGCGCACGAGCTGGGCCACGAGCGTTTGGGCGACTTGCCTGAGAGCGACGTCATCGAGCACTTCCCCGAGCTGCGTGCGCGCCTGGGCGACCGGCCCATGCTGCGCGCCCTGCACTACTACCGCGAGGATCGCCTGGTGACCGAGCGCGCCCAAGCCCTGCGCGCAGGCGACATGGACCGCTTCCTGGCGCTCACGCGCGCCAGTGGCGCCAGCTCGGCCATGTACCTGCAGAACGTCTCGGTCGCAGGCGCTCCCGAGCAGCCTGCGATGCTGGCCTTGGCCCTGGCCGAGGAGCTTGCGGGACAGTCCGCGGCGGTGCGTATCCATGGCGGCGGCTTCGGCGGCACCATCCAAGTGTTCCTTCCCGCGGAGCGTGC
>CACXFF010000049.1 GCA_902766805.1 uncultured Coriobacteriaceae bacterium
AAGCCGCGTTGCCCGCCGTCCCCGCCACCGCGCGCTAGCAGGTACCCAAACGCACTTATCGCCGTTTGGGTGCAGCATACCGGGTACGCAAACGTCACTTTGGCCGTTTGGGTGCCGCCCACCGGGTACGCAAACGTGCCTTCTGACGTTTGGGTGCGTCCCAACAGGTACGCAAACGTGCTTTCGGCCGTTTGGGTACGCCCCAACGGGTACTCAAACGTGACTTTGGCCGTTTGGGTACGCCCTCCTGGGTACGCAAACGTCGCTATGAACGTTTGCGTACCAAGTGCGGGCGCTGATGATGGGCAGGGCAAGCCAAATCGGAAACGAGCGCAGGGGAGCTCTGTGCGGGGAAGCCCACAAAGCAGGCTTCGGCCTGTAGACGCAAGAGAGGCGCGCCGGAGATCTCCCTGCGCGCCTCTCATCATCAAAAATGCAAGCATGCGATTTGCCGGGATATCCGTAGCCCCGGCTCGTCAACCCAGCCTTGGCCTAGCCAAGCTGCGCGTACTCCTCATCGCTCACGGGCTCCAGCCACTCGTTCCAAGCGTCTGCGCCCTCAATCTCGAGCGCCACGTGCTGGAACCAGCTGTCGGCGGCGGCGCCGTGCCAGTGCTTGACGTTGGCCGGGATGTTCACCACGTCGCCGGCGTGCAGCTCGCGCGCGGGCTTGCCCTCCTCCTGGTACCAGCCGTGGCCAAAGACCACGATCAGCATCTGGCCACCGTCTTTGCTCGCGTGGTGGATGTGCCAGTTGTTGCGGCAGCCCGGCGCGAAGGTCACGTTGAAGCAAGGGACCTGCTCGTTGGTCAGCACCTTGAGATAGGTGTCGCCCGAGAAGTACTCCGAGGCCGGGTTCACGTCGCCCACGGGGAAGTCGGACAGTTCCACACCAATGCGCTCGTTGATCATGACAGACCCTCCTTGTGTCTGGCGGCGGACCTTCCGCGCGCCTTTGCGTCTGTTTGTAGTATGCGGCGCGCGGCGTCCAGCCACAAATGCCCATCCAGAATTGTCCTCATGCATGCGTTGCATGACAGACGCCCGTCGATAAGCGATCGTGTCCAGCACCTGCTGCTCGCCGCCTGTTGCAACCTGCGCCCAAACGGCAAAAGTCACGTTTGCGTACCTGGTTGGCTGCACCCAAACGGCCGAAAGTGCGTTTGCGTACCCGATGGGGCGTACCCAAACGTTCAGAGTCACGTTTGCGTACCCGGTTGGCGGCACCCAAACGGCACAAGTCACGTTTGCGTACCCGGTTGGCGGCACCCAAACGGCACAAGTCACGTTTGCGTACCCGGCTGGCTGCAGCCAAACGGCAATAGTCACGTTTGCGTATCTGGTTGGCGGCACCCAAACGGCAAGAGTCACGTTTGCGTACCCAAGTGCGTCCTACGCCTTGGGGCCAAACACCTCGTAGCCTTGGAGGAACACGTTGTTGAGGAACATCGCCCGTTCGGCCCTCTTCTCGTCGGGCACCGTGTCGCTGAAGCCAATTGCTCCCATCGAGCGCAGCAGCGCGTGGAACTGCAGCTTGGCCTCGATCGCGTGCAGCTCATCGGCGCTCGGATTGCCGAAATACGTCCGCGCAAAGGCCGCCCACACTTCGTTGAGCTGGGCGGGTTGCATGCCGGTATAGCGTTCGGCTCCACCGGGCACGCGGCAGATGAGCTGCATGAGCTGATAGCTGGCCAACAGATCCACGAGCGGGTCGCCGACCGATGCGTCGCCGAGGTCGATGAGCACGAGTTCGTCTTCCGACAGCATGATGTTGCCGGGGTGGAAGTCGCCGTGCACGAACGTGTCGCCGTCGGGAATGGCGTCTATCACGTCATACATGGCCCGCACGGTCGACGCGGGGAAGAGGCCGTCCCTCTCGGCGAAGCCCGCCCACTTGCGCAGACCATCACGCGCATCGGGCAGCAGCCCCTCCTCGAAGCGCGTGGCATGCAGCTCGCGCAGCAGCGTACCCATGCGTTCACCCATCTCGGTCGCGCGCTCCGGCGAGGCTGCGACCACCTCGCCTACGGTGCGTGCGTCGACGAGTTCGTAAACGATGCCCAGCTCGTCGCCCACGTGCACCATGTCGAAGGTCATCGCGCAGGGCACGCCGTGGATGAACGCCTGGCGCGAGACTTCTTTTTCGCGCGCGACCTTCTCGGGCGGATTGCTGCGCGCGTGGTAGACCTTGAGCACGCGCTCGTCGTCGACGCGCCAAACCGTGCCCTGCACGCCTCCGCCGATGCGTTGCAGTCCCTCCACGCTCATGCTGCGCAGGGCGCGCGACACGGGGATCAGCGTGGCTATGCCGGTCATGTCAAACACGTCGTATACGTCGGGCGATGCCTCCCTGACCTCGATGGAGCTCACGTTTTTGGCGCACTTGAGGATGACGCGCAGGCCCGCGCTCGAAATGTACTGGAGCTGCGACGCGTCGAGCACCAGACCTCCTGCGCAGCGGTCGAAGAGGGCGCTAAGCGCGGCTTCCAATTCATGGGCGTTGTTGGTGTCGATGCGCTCGGGCAGCAGGTACACGAACGGTTGGGCGGAAGACTGTTCCATAAGAATCGCTCCAGTTCACGAGTCAAAGATGTGCGTGCCCATTATGGCACGGTGGCGCGGTCCTGTTTGGCCGACCGTTGCGTTGCCGCAGAGTCGCAGGCTCCTGGATAGCACTTGCGCGTGCGGCTGGGCGTACCCAAACGGCAGAAAGTGCGTTTGCGTACCCAGTTGGCCGCACCCAAACGGCTAAAGTCACGTTTGCGTACCCGGTTGGCCGCACCCAAACGGCCAAAGTGACGTTTGAGTACCCGGCAGGCCGTCCCCAAACGGCCAAAGTGACGTTTGCGTACCCAGATGGCCGTACCCAAACGCAAAGAAGCACGTTTGCGTACCCGGATGGCCGTACCCAAACGGCCAAAGTGACGTTTGCGTACCCGGATGGCCGCACCCAAACGGCAGAAAGTGCGTTTGCGTACCCAGCTGCCCGTACTCAAACGCATAAAGCAACGTTTGCGTACCCCGGCGCGTCACGGCGATCCGCCCACGACGAGCGCGTACGGTCCGGAGTATGCCGCCGCTCGGTATACTGGACCTGCCTTGGCCCGTCGTCCGATCGAGGAAGCGCATGATGGATAGACAGCTGTTCGTGAGCGCGTTGGCCAAATACACCCTCGGCGTGCTCGTCGTCGGCGCGCTCATCTTCGTCCCCGCCGGCACGTTGGCATGGTGGCGCGGCTGGCTGCTCATGGGCGTGCTGTTCGTGCCAATGTTCGTCGCGGGGCTCGTGATGTTGGCCAAAGCCCCCGACCTGCTGCGCAGCAGGCTCAACGCCCGCGAGGAACAGGCCGAACAACGTGGCGTGCTCGCGCTGTCGGGCCTCATGTTCATCGCGGCGTTCGTTGTGGCAGGGCTTGGCGCGCGCTGGGCTTGGCCCGCCTTTCCCGCTGGCGTGTCGTGGGCGGCGGCTGCCCTGTTCCTGCTCGGCTACGCGCTCTACGCCGAGGTTCTGCGCGAGAACGCGTATCTGTCGCGCACGGTGGAGGTCCAAGAGGGCCAACGCGTGATCGACACGGGCCTCTACGGCGTCATCCGCCACCCCATGTACAGTGCCACGCTGCTGCTCTTCCTCTCCATGCCAGTGGTGTTGGGCTCGCCGTTTGCCCTGTTCATCATGCTCGCGTACCTGCCCCTCATCGCGGCGCGCATCCGCAACGAGGAGCAGGTCCTCGCCAACGGCCTGGCCGGCTACGCCGACTACCTCGAGCGCGTCCCCTGGCGACTCATCCCGCACGTCTGGTAACGACGCGCGCCCAACGCCCCGCGCACCCAACGCCCCGCGCGCCCGACGCCCCGCGCGCCCATTGGCAGCTCTTGGTACCAAAAAGACGTGGTCTTTTTGGTACCAGGCCCCGCCTACGCGACCGCTGCCCGCGCGAGCTCGTACAACGTCCGCACCTGCTCTGGCGCGTCGCTGCGCATGCACAGGTAGAAGGTCACGTGCGCCTCGGGATCTGTGATGGGGATGGGCGTGCGTGACTCGTGCCGGCTCGTGTTCTCCGGCGCGTTCGTGGTGAAGGTCAGTAGCTTGGACGTGCGCATTTGCTGCAGGAAGATCGTGCGGTCGGGTTGGATCACGATTTGCGCGTAGGGCAGCATCCGCTCGTGCACGCGGTGCCAATACCCCGCGCCGCCGTACACGAGGAAGCTGTGCCCGTCGAGTTGGGCGAAGCTCAGCTCCTTGCAGCCGTGGAGCGCGTGTCCCTCCGGCACGTTGGCGTAGAGGTCCTCCCGCATGAACGCGAACGACTCCAGCGTGGGCACGCGCGGTACCTGCGCTGTCACGCCCAGGTCGCAGCCGCCGTTGAGCAGGCGCGCCTCCACCTCCGCCTCGTCGAGCACGTCGGGCTCGATGATGGTCGTGGGCTGCTGTTCCAAGATGATGGAGCTCAGCCGCCACGTGGGTGCCGGCGCCACGCTGGCCACGCGCACGGTCCGCGCTCGCTTGGCCAACGCCGCGAAATCGTCGCGCAGGCGTCGCTCTTCCGCGAGGATCACCCGCGCGTGCTCCAACGCGAGCCGGCCCTGGGCGTTGATGCTCAGCGAGTTGCGCGTGCGGTCGAAAAGCGGCTGCCCCAGGTCGTCTTCCAGCCGCCTCAGCGAGCGCGAAAGCGCCGACTGCGACAGGTGCAGCCGTTCGGCGGCCGCTTGAAGCGTCCCAGTCCGCGCAATCAACTCCAACTGTCTCAGCTGCTCAAGCTCCATGGCCATCCTTTCAGCTTGCACCAGACGCAATCTGACTTGCTCAGCTTGCAGTGTACTTCACGCGGCGGCGCGCGCATACTGGATTCAGGCGAAAGGCGCGCGGACCAGCGCGACACGAGAGAGGACCCAACATGGCAAAGACGTGGCTCATCACCGGTTGCTCCGCAGGCGGCATTGGCGAAGGCATCGCGCGCGCGGTGCTCGAGGCGGGCGACAACGCGGTCATCACCGCCCGCAGCACCGACAAGCTGCAGGGCATCGTCGACGACTATCCCCAGAC
>CACXFF010000050.1 GCA_902766805.1 uncultured Coriobacteriaceae bacterium
AGGCGGCGCTCCTCCAGCAGGCGCGCGTAGCGGGTCAACACCGCGCAGGCCGCGCGCTCGCCCTCGGAGAGCCCCTGGGGCAGCACGGCACCGGGCGCAGGAGGAAGCCAAGCAAGGGCCTCGCGCGCGACGCGGGCGAGCAACGACAGCGTGCCCGGGCCCGCCAACAACGGACCCAGCTCATCGGCCGCAGCGGACTGCTCGAGCGCCACGTGCATAAGGGCGATGCGGGCCGCGCCGTCCACTACCTTGGCGCCGTCGCCATACGCCCCCCAGCGCTCACGCGCCCAAGCGGCACAGGTCGAACTGTCCACGCCCCAGGCCAGCGGTCCTCCCGCCAACGCACGCTGGGCGGCAAGCGCCTGGTCCAACGAGGGCATGAGCAGCGTGGCATGCCCGCAGGCGACCGTCTGCGCGCGCAGTCGCTCCTGCGCGACCTGAGGCACCACCTGCTCGCTGCCGGTATGGATGATGTTGAGAGCCATGGGCCCCTCCCCGCTCGTCCGTTGTCGCCCCACATCTTCTCACGACCGTCGGACAAAAATGGCACGTTTCTCCCTCAGACAAGTCTGCCACCCTCAAGAACAGGTTGAGGGTGGCAGACTTGTCTGAGGGAGAAACGTGCCATCAGCCTTGTTGCTCGCCGCGGCGAGCGATGTGCTCACTGATGGTGTTGAGCAGGCCATCGAAGTCGAACGGCTTGGCGACGTGGTCGTCCATGCCGCTCTCCAGGCTCATGCGGCGGTCTTCCTCGCGCGCGTTGGCCGAGAGCGCCACGATGGGCAGACTGACCACGTCGGCACGGGGCAGGGCGCGGATGGCCCGCGTGGCCGCGTATCCGTCCATGACCGGCATCTGTATGTCCATCAGCACCAAGTCGTAGTACCACAGCGGGTGCTCGTCCACGGCCCGCACCGCCTCACGCCCGTCCACGACCGACTCGAAGAGGAAGCCGCCCTCCTCGAGCACGGCCTCGGCCAAGCTGCGGTTGAGCTCCACGTCCTCCACCACCAGCACGCGATACGGACGCTCGGACGGACGTGCCGCTTCCGCCTGCAGCTCCTCGGGCTGGGGCGCGTCGTCGGCCACGCGCAGGGGCAGCACCACGGTGAACGTGGAGCCCTCGCCCTTGACGCTGCGCACGGAGATGCTGCCGCCCATGATGGCGAGCAGGCTTTTGGTGATGGTGAGCCCCAGGCCCGTGCCAGCCTCGCCGCTCAGGGTGGAGCTCTCCTCGCGCTCGAAGGCGTCGAACAGGCGCCGCAGGAACGCCTCGCTCATGCCTTGGCCCGTGTCGGCGACCTCTATCACATAGCGCGCGTAGTCCGAGGACCCGTGGGGCTTCTGGCGCAGCGTGCAGCGCACCGTGCCGCCCCGCTGCGTGAACTTGACGGCGTTGCTCACGAGGTTGAAGAGCACGCGGCGCGCGCGGTCGGCGTCCACGAGCACCAGGTCGTCCGTCACCTGGGCGTCCCAAGACAGCTCGACGCCCTTGCCGCGCGCCAGGTCGCTGAAGGAGTCCACGACCTCGCCCAGGTTCTCGCTGAGGTGCGCGGGGGCGAGGTTCAGGTGCAGCTCGCCCGACTCCAGCTCGTTCATCTCCAGCAGGTCGTCGATGAGCGACAGCAGTTGCTCGGAAGAAGCGTTGATCTTGTTCAGGCAGGTCCGCACCCGCTCGGGCTCGTCCAAGTGGTTCTGGGCCAGGCGCGCGTAGCCCATGATGGAGTTCATCGGCGTGCGCAGGTCGTGGGACATGTTGAAGAGGAAGTGCGTCTTGAGCTCGTTGGCGTAGTGCTCGCGCTCCAGCTCCATCTGCATGCGCAGACGCTCCGCCTGCAGCTCGAACTTCTCGGTGATGTCACTGATGAAGACGTAGTACAGATCCCCCATGTCGGGCGTGCGCACGAAGCGTCCGTAGTCGCTCACCCAACGCACGGCGCCGTCCTTGCGCACGATGCGGTATTCCACGTTGTCAAACGACGAGCCGGCCCCGCCGTGAATCTGGTCGTCGATGGACGCCTGGATGCGCTCGAAGTCGTCGGGGTGCACCATGCACGGGAAGTTGTAGCCCGTGAGCTCCTTGAACTCGTCCAGCGTGTCACAGCCAAAGATCTTGAGCGTCTGCTCGTTGGCGTAGACGAGCTCGCGGCGCTCGTCCTCGTGGTAGACGAAGAACCCGCCCGGGATCTTGTCTCCCAACCATTCAAGGTCATGCGCGCTGACGTCCAGCGTGCCCGTCGCCAGCGCGTCGAGCACCGACCGGTAGCCACCCGCCTCGCCGTTCAGGCACTTGGAAACGCGGCTCACCGTGGTCGAGCTTGCACCCGTGGCGCGCTGCACTGCCAGGTACGAGTCGCCCGCACGCAGCAGCTTGGCCACGTGGAGGCGCTGGGCCAGGTCATCGAGCTCTTTGGCGGTGCACAGGTCAAGCAACAGGGCCTCGGCCTGCTCGGGCGTGCGCACGGCAACCAGGGCGTCACGCAAGTCGCGCACCTCTTCGGTGGCCATGAGCTCATGTGTATCCATAGCAGACCCCTCTCGCGGCGCTTCGGCGCGCGCAGCTTGCCCGGGCCACCCGTGCGACAGCCCTCCCCACAGGATACGGCATCAGGCGGGCACATGGCGCGAGGTACCCGCACAAATACCACGGTCGATGCCCATGGTGGCACCCTCGCGCTCGCCCGTGCCCGCGTGCTGCGCTATCATCGTGTCCATTGACGCTTTTTGCTATCCGCGTCAAGGGACACGAAGGAGGCTGCACATGCAGCGCACAACCATCGCCCAGCTGTTCGCCGACGCCGACGAGTTCGGCGGGCAGCAGGTCACCGTCGCAGGCTGGGTCATGTCCGTCCGCGACATGAAGAACTTCGGCTTCGTCACGCTCAACGACGGCTCCTGCTTCAAGAGCCTCCAGGTCGTCATGAACCGCGAGCTGCTGCCCAACTACGACGAGATCGCCCACGTGGGCATGGGATCGGCGCTCATCGTGCGCGGCGAGCTCAAGCTCACGCCCGAGGCCAAGCAGCCCTTCGAGGTGCAGGCTGCCACGATCGAGGTGGAGGGCGCGAGCGGCGAGGACTACCCGCTGCAGAAGAAGCGCACCACGGTGGAGTTCCTGCGCACCATCCAGCACCTGCGTCCGCGCACCAACCTGTTCCGCGCGGTGTTCCGCGTGCGCAGCGTGGCGGCCTTCGCCATCCACGAGTTCTTCCAGGAGCGCGGCTTCGTCTACGTCAACACGCCCATCATCACCGCGAGCGACGCCGAGGGCGCCGGCGAGATGTTCCGCGTGACCACGCTCGATCCCGCCAACCCGCCCCTGCTGGAGAACGGCGAGGTCGACTGGAGCCAGGACTTCTTTGGCAAGGCGACCAACCTCACGGTGTCGGGCCAGCTCCAGGGCGAGAACTTCGCGCTGAGCTTCGGCAAGATCTACACCTTCGGCCCCA
>CACXFF010000051.1 GCA_902766805.1 uncultured Coriobacteriaceae bacterium
AGGCGTCAAGCGCCTCCGCGCTCATCGGGCGCGAGCCACGGGCCAGCTTGTGGGAGAGCTCGCGCAGGGTCAGGCCCGCCTCGTCCGGAGCGATCCAGTCCGGCTTACAGTGGGCGCGAACCACGGCGTCGGTGTCTGGGGCCGCGAGCAGGTCGCCGATGGGCCAGTCCACGCTCGGCACACGTCGCAGCGGCGCTGTCGTCTCGTACTCGACGGCGTAGCTTCCCGCGCCGAGCTCCCGCCCGCCCAAGGCCTCGTAGGCAGCCTCGTCGGCCAAGGGCAGCGTGACCTGCGCTTCGCAGCCGAAGGGCACCGTGAGCTCCACGCGCAGGTGCGTCTCATCCACGCAACGCCAGGCCACGCGCCAGGTGCCCGCCGAGCTCGTGCGCTCGCAGCTCAGGTGGCCCAAGCGCCAGCTGGGAAGCGGTGCCACCAACGCCTTGCGGAAGCCTGGCGCGTCGGCGCTCGGCCGCAGGCCCGCAGCGTAGGCAAAGAGCCACTCAGTGATCGAGCCATAGGAGTAGTGGTTCATCGAGTTCATGCCAATGCCCGTGATGCGACCGTCGTCATCGAGCGAGTTCCAGCGCTCCCAGACGGTGGTGGCGCCCAGCTTGATCTCGCGCAGCCAGCCGGGATAGCCCTCGAAGAGCAGCAGGTCGTAGGCTTTGGAGGGCATGCCCGCCTCACACAGCGCGCGGGGCAGGAAATTGGTCCCGACAAAGCCCGTCACGAGCTTGTTGCCGTTGCGCGCCAGAGCGCGGTCAAGGGCGAACGCGGAGAACGCGGGGTCACCGAAGCCAAAGGCGAGGCACAGGGCATAGGCGGTTTGGGTGGTCACCGCACAGCGCCCGTTGGGCGAGAAGTACTCTGCACGGATGTAGTCCGCCACGCGTCCGGCCATCGCCTCGTAGGCCTGGACGTCGTCGTCGAAGCCGAGCACGCGCGCCGCGGCAGCGACCTCGCAGGCGCTGCGCCACCAGTACAGGTAGGCGATGAAGTCGGGGTCGGTCGCACCGGTGCGGTCGTTCTCCGGGGCGTCCAAGGCGAGCCAGTCGCCCAACTGGTGCAGGCCGCCCCACAGGTGCTTCTCGCCCTCGTCGGTGCGCTCCACGTAGTCCACCCAGCCCTTCATGGCGTGGTAGTGTTCCGCGAGCACCGACGCATCACCGCTGAAGAGGTAGCTCTGCCAGGGAATGAAGCAGGTCGCGTCGCCCCACACCGCGCAGGCGGGACCCTGAAGCATGAACGCCGGGGCCACGAGCGGAGCCGCGCCATCGTACTTGGCCGCCTCGGCCGCCATGTCGTGAGCGAACTTGCGGTAGAAGGGCAGCTGGTCGGCCAGGTAGAGGGCCGTCGGCGCGAACACCTGGGCGTCGCCGGTCCAGCCCATGCGCTCGTCACGCTGCGGACAGTCGGTGGGCGTGTCAACGAAGTTGCTCTTCATGCCCCAGCGCGTGTTTTCCACCAGGCGATTGACTAGCGCGTGGCCGGTCGTGAGCGTACCGGCCTCCTCGAAGCTCGAGTACAGCGCGACGCCCTCGAAATCGGACGGGTCGAAGGACGTGAGCCCGTCGATCTGCACGTAGCGATAGCCATAGTAGGTGAAGCGCGGTTCCAGCAGATGCGGCTCGCCGTCACTTACGTACACGAACTCCTGCTTGGCGGATCGCAAGTTGTCATTGTAGAACTCACCGTCCTGGATAAGCTCGCCCAAGCGCACGCGCAGCGTGGTGCCAGCCGGCTCGTGCACGCGCAGGCGGAAGGTTCCCGCGAACTCCTGGCCCAAGTCCAGCACCGTGGCGCCCGACGGGACGGGCACGAGCGTCGACGAGAAGGTCTCGTGGGCGCGCACCGGCAGCGAAAGGCGGTCGCCGAGCCTGGCCGTGGCTGCCTGGGCCTGGGCCGCGTCCAGGAGCTGTGCGGGCTGCGGCTCGACGGGCGCGAGCAGGTCGTCTACCTGCATGCCGTCGTAGATGTTGGACGCGACGATGTTGGAGCGGGTGAGCGTCCAGCCCTCGCCCGTGGCGAAGACCTCGTGGCTGCCGTCGGCATAGCTCACGTGCAGCTCGGCGATCAGGCGCCAGTCCGAGCCATAGAAGCCGCGGTCCTCGGGAATGAAGCCAAAGCGGCCTTTCCACCAGCCGTTGCCCATGAGGAAGGACAGCGTGGCGTGGGCGCGCGCGGCTCGGAGCTGCTCGGTCACGTCGTAGGTCTGCACCTGCAGCCACTGGTCGTAGGCGTTGGTGCCCGGTGCGAGGTACTCGTCGCCCACGCGCTGCCCGTCGATGCTCGCGTCGTACAGGCCCAGGCCGCAGGCGTAGAGGCGGGCCTGAGCGACCGGCGCGGACAGCGCGACATCGCAGGAGAAGACCGGGTGACGTGGGCTGTCGGCACCGGCGCAGCTCAGCCACTGGGCCTCCCAGGGTTCATCCATCTTGCCGGTCTCGAACCAAGCCTCGGGCGACGTCGCCAGCTCGTCGGCATCGCTGCGGACTGAGACGGTCCAGGCGTAGCGGGTGCGCGGCGCGAGGGGCAGGTCGAGCTGCGTCGCCAGGGAGTCGAGATCAGCCCAACCCGTGTCTGCGACCGTGGCCCCGTCGCAGGTCACCACGAGGCGAGACGCCGTGGCGCACGTGCCCCGCCCAGCTTCCACCACCCAGGAGAATGTGGTGGTCGAAAGACGAAAACCCAACGGATTCTCAAGGTGGTTGACGCGCATCCTCGTGATGTTCATTGGCTGCTCCTTCTGTGTTGTACCTCGCATTAACCGTTTTATACAGCAGCGGGGTCTTGGCTGAGAAGCAGCTCGGAGGGAGGGTGATTGATTTTGGAAACTTTTCGGCAGGTTCGGAACAATGAAGTCAACGTCTCCGCTCCGGGCGCAGCGCTTCGAGTGCAGCGCTTCGGGCAAAGCCGCTTCAGGCGTCCCCGCTTCGGGCGCAGCCGCTCCGGGCGCAGCGCTTTGGGCGCGCGAAGTCCTTGACCCCCACCATTGTCCACCGCGACCTTGGTACGGAACACGGGATTACGTGGCTTCCGTACCTTGAGCGTGGTACGGAAAACGGCTTTTCGAAGGTCCCGTACCCTGGGCGTGGTACGGCACATGGCTTTCCGATGGTCCCGTACCCTGGGCGTGGTACGGCACATGGCTTTCCGATGGTCCCGTACCGCAGGCCTGGTACGGAAAACGGCTTTTCGAAGCTTCCGTACCGCAGGCCTGGTACGGAAAACGGCTTTTCGAAGGTTCCGTCCAACGGGACTGGTACGCTACAGGGCTTTCCAAGGTTCCGGCCCTCGGGCGTCCCTACTCGCCCAACGTGGTGGCGCGCTCGACGATCTCGTGCGGCACGACGATGCGCTGGCTGGGCGTCTGTCCGCCATCCAACAGCGCGAGCAGCGCCTCGACCCCCTGACGCGCCAGCTCGCCCGTATGACGCCGCACCGTGGAGATCGCCGGCGTGGACACGCGCGAGTAGATGGAGTCGTCCATGCCAATCACCCGCACCGCGCTTCCCACATCAACGCCCCGCGCCTTGAGCGCATTCACCACGCCCAAGGCCACGCGGTCGCCCAGCGCCACCACGCCGTCAAACGTGTGGCCCGCGTCCAGGCACGCGTCCACGAGCTCGCCGGCCTCCACTAGGCTCGGTTGGCGGTGCGGACCCTCCAGCACGAGCTCAGGATCACAGGCAAGCCCAAGCTCCCTCAAGCAGCTGCGATAGCCCTGTGCCTGGTCAGGCTCGCCGCCGTGGTAGAGCGACGCCGACACGCTCACGAGCGCGATGCGAGCGCAGCCGCGGGCGACCAGGGTACGCGTCATGTCGTAGCCCATCGCCGGCATGTCGTTGCCAACCCACACCTCACGCCGCATGCCCAAGCTGCCGCGGTGGTCGATGTGCACCACGGGAAGATCGGCCGCGAGCGTGGGAGCCTCAGGCGTCACGCCACCGATGCACACGAAGCCATCCACCTGCTTGGACACGAGGTCGCGCACGTAGGCGTCCTCGCGCTCGGCATCACCGGCCGTGTTGCAGATGTACGACGTGTAGCCCGCCGCGCGCAACAGCCCCTCGGCCTTGAGCACAAGCGTGGAGAAGAAGTCGTTAGAGACGTCGGGCGTGAGGATGGCCACCGATTTGGTGGACGCCTCACGCAGGCTCTTGGCGGCGAAATTGGCCACATAGCCCTGCTCGCGCGCGATGCGCAGCACCAGGTCGCGCGTCTTGTCCGAGAAGCTGCCCTTGTTGTTGAGCACGTTGGACACCGTGGCGGTGCTCACGCCCGCAAGCTGGGCGATGTCGTAGATGGAAACCGAGCGTCTGGCCATGAATCCTCCCCGTGAGTCCCGCAGGGCGGGCGTTCGTCAGTGGACGCCATTATAGCGCGCTCGTGAGGTTAACCGATTATGTAGACCCCGTGGAGGGCAACTTAACCGTTTAATCCGCCCCAGGCAGCATGCTATCCTCGCCTCAGTTAAACGGTTCACTTACGAAAGGAACGACATGGACCCCCACGCCAAGCTCCTCCTCCCCTCGATGATGTGCGCCGATTTCAGCCACCTGTCCGACGAGGTCAACGACCTCGAGCTCGCAGGCGCAGACGGCTTCCACCTAGACCTGATGGACGGGACCTTCGTGCCCAACTACGGCATGGGCCTGCAGGACATGGCGTGGATATGCGCGCATGCCAACGTCCCCTGCGACGTGCACATGATGGTGGAACAGCCCGGTCGCTACGTGCGCCTGTTCACCGAGCTAGGCGCCCGCGTGATCTACGTGCACCCCGAGGCAGATCCGCACGTGGCCCGCACCCTGGCCGCCATCCGCGATGCAGGCGCCAAGGCGGGCATCGCCATCAACCCGGGCACGAGCTTCGCCGCCGTGGAGCCGGTGCTGCCCCTGTGCGACTACGTGCTCGTGATGACCGTGAACCCGGGCTTTGCCGGCCAGACCTGGCTGGACTTCGTCACGCCCAAGATTCGTCAGCTTGTCGCCGCAAGCCACGAGGGCGTCAACGACTACGAGGTCGTGGTGGACGGCAACTGCAGTCCCGAACGCGTCGCGCAAGCCAGCGAGATGGGCGTGAAGGGCTTCGTGCTAGGCACCGCGGGACTCTTTGGCCACGGCCCGTACGCCCAGAGCATGGAGGCGCTCCGCAACCTGTAGGCGCCGCGACGCCCCTACGCACCCGACCAACGCCCGAACACTGGGCAACGACTGACAACAGCACCTTTGGGATCCGCGCCTCCGCCCGCGCTCCCTCACGAGAAAGGACCCTACCATGGCATTCAAGAAGCTCGCAATCGGCAACGACCACGTGGCCGTGGACATGAAGAACGAAATCATGGCCTACCTGCAGGAGAAGGGCTACGAGGTCGTCAACGTCGGCACCGACAGCCCCGAGCGCTTCAACTACCCCGTCTCCGGCTACCGGGTCGCCCGCATGGTGGCCAACGGCGA
>CACXFF010000052.1 GCA_902766805.1 uncultured Coriobacteriaceae bacterium
TCGGGCGACGCGGACTTCTCCACCGCGCGCAAGGCGTCCATGGAGATCGTGCCGGTCTTCCACGGCAAGGCGGGCGGTGGCTTCCTCACGCGCTTCTATCCCCAGGCCGGACCGGTCACCTACCTGGGCATCACGCAGGACGCCGAGGGACACTTCAAGTTCGTGGTGAGCGAGGGCGTGATCGAGGATGGCCCCACGTTGGGCAACGGCGACACGACCTTCCGCACGCGCTTCTCGATCGGCGCGCGCGAGTGGAACAATCGCTGGTGCGAGTGCGGCCCCACGCATCACTTCGCCGCGGCGCAGGGCTCCTGGACCGACACCATCCTCAAGGTGGCCAAGATTCTCGACGTGCCGGTAGAGGTCGTCTGCCGCTAGCCTGCCGCCCGCACGGTGCTGGTGCGAGGTTGGGATGCGAGCGCTTGGGTTGGAGGTCCCCGTGAGACGGGGACCTCTGGCCTAGGCGCTTCTTTTGCGTGGCACGCGCGTAGGGGATGCGTCTGGTATGTTGGCGATGGCAATGTCTGGCCCTGCTTGGATGGGAGATGCAATGGCTCGCAGCGTACGTGATTGGGTTACGGAGAAGATGGAAACGGTGGGTGCGCGTGGGCTGGCGCTCTCGCTTACGTTGGTGACGGCCTGTACCTTGACGGCGTGCGCGCCGAACGCGAACCAAGCTGCGCAATCCGCGGCAACGACGCAGGCCGCCGCGACAACTGCGGTCGCCACGACGACGCAGGCGCCTGCCGCGACGACCCTCGAGCACTGGAACGCGTCCTCGCCGGCCATGCAGTCCATCATGGAGTTCGTTTCGGCGTCGGTGGACGAGGGCTCGCAGGGCTACATCCCCAAGGCCGATCGCGTTGCCGTGTTCGACATGGACGGCACGCTCTTCGGCGAGCGTTTCCCGACCTACTTCAACGATTGGCTCTACATCCAGCGGGCGCTCTACGACAAGGACTACCAGGCGCCCGAGCAGCTCAAGGACTTTGCCCGACAGTGGGAGGCCAAGGTCCTCGACGGCGTGCCCATCGAGGACTTCGACGCCAAAGAGCGCGAGCTTGGCCCGCAGCTCTACGAGGGCCTGACGCCCGACGAGTACGCCGACGTGGTGCGCAAGTTCAAGGCGCAGCCGGTGTGGGGTTTCGAGGGCATGACGTACGGCGACGCCTTCTTCCAGCCGATGGTTTCGCTGGTGCGCTATCTCGCCGAGAACGACTACACCGTCTACATCGTGAGCGCCACGTATCGCGACGCGGTGCGCGTCATGTGCGAGGGCACCCTGGACGAGTGGATCCCCGCGGACCATGTCATCGGCACGGACTTGCTGTATGTGGCCTCTGGCGATGCCAGCAAGGACAGCATGTTCTACGAGCTCGAGCCCTCGGACAAGCTCAACATCGCCGGCACGCTTTTCATCAAGGACCAAAAGACGAACAAGGCGACGGCCATCCAGCGCGAGATTGGCAGGGTGCCCGTGCTCGCGTTCGACAACTCCACGGGCGACTTCTCGATGGCCACCTACACCCTGCAGAACGAGAAGTACCACGGCAGGGCCTACATGCTGCTCTGCGATGACACCGCGCGGGACTACGGTGATCCCGCGGCAGCGGCGTCGTTCAAGGAGAAGTGTGACGCACGCGGCTTCTACACCATCTCCGAGAAGGACGAGTTCGAGCTGCTGTACCCGCAGGGCGTCGCCATGGCGTCAGCGGCCGAGACGCAGGCGGCTGCGGCATAACGCTCCCGCAGAGGAGTCTGGCACAGCGGGAGACGTTTGGCACAAAGCCAACGCCCGCGCATGCGCGCGGGACGTGCTCGGGATTGCGGGGCGCCGCGCGGTCTGCGTGCGTTAGGCTGGGGCCAAGCACCCGCGCGAGGAGGCCGCCATGCTCACCTACACGATGGACGTCGAAGACCGCAGCCGCTGGATCATCTCGACCCCCAGCGCCGCTGAGGAGGCCCAGCCGTTCTACTGCTCGGAGGTGGGAGACTTCTATGCGCGCGGGAGTTTCGCCACGGCGCGCTCCGACAAGAACAGCCATATCGTGTTCTACACGCTCGGGGGAGCGGGCGTCGTGCGCCAAGGAGGGCAGACTGTCACGCTGGAACGCGGCCAAGCCCTGCTCATGGACTGTCGCACGCCCCAAAGCTACGGCACCGCCCCCGGCCACAACCATTGGTACCACCTGTGGTGCCATGTCGACGGAGCGGGGGTGTCCGTGTTGGGGGAGGCTCTTGGCCTTCCGCGTCTGGTGCCCGTCACGCTGCCGCTTTCCGCCGTGCGCGGGTCGTTTGACCTGCTCTTCGAGCGCGTGGGGGTGGAGAGCGTGGAGAACGCCGCGCGCGTCGGGCTGGCCGTGCACGCGATCTTGGCCGAGATGGTTGCCGCGGCCCAACAGGCGAGCCGCGCCGACGACGACCCCGTGTCCCTCGCGTGCGCCTACGTCGAGCGCCACTATGCCGAGGACGTGAGCCTGGAGCAGCTGGCGGGTGTGGCGGCCGTGAGCCCGAGCTACCTCATCCGGCTCTTCAAGCGCAAGATGGGCACCACCCCGCATGACTACCTGCTGCGCTATCGCATCAGCCGGGCCAAAGAGCTGCTGGCCGAGACGCGCCTGACCAGCGCGGCCATCGCGGAGCGGGTCGGCTTCCACTCTGAAAGCAACTTCTCCTACCGTTTCTCCCGCATGGTGGGGCAGAGTCCGCGCGCTTATCGCCAAGCCGCGCCCGAGCTCGTGCTGGAGTAGCCCGCGCGCCGGAAGCGGCGCTCCATCGGCGGCGGAAGCGAGGCAAAATCGATTGGACCAAAATATGTTTCAAAAATACTAGATTGTTATTGACACACATTTTGTACCGTCTTACACTGTGAGCCAACGCAAGGGAACGGTCCCCATACCTGCGCGAACCTCGGCCACGGCTCGCGCTCCCACACTCAGGAAGGAAGGATTCACGGTGCAAGGCGTAATCGACAAACTCACCGCGGTTTCGGGCGCAATCGCTCAGAACTGGGTCATCCAGGTCATCATGAAAGCGTTCATGATGTTGCTCCCCATCACCATGCTCGGCTCGTTCGCCGCGCTCTTCAAGGGCCTCGGCATTGAGGCCTACCAGGCATTCATTGCGTCCAACGGCGTCGCGGGCGTACTGGCCACCATCTACCAGTGGACGACCGGCATGATTGGCGTGTACCTCGCGTTCCTCGTGGCCTACGCCTTCGCGCAGCACACCAAGTGCGCCAAGTCCGAGATGGCCGTGGGCCTGGTGTCGCTCGCGTGCTTCCTCATCGTCACGCCCTTTCAGACGATCCCGACCGACTTCGGCGTGAACACCCTGCTGCCCACCGACTGGCTCGGCTCCTCGGGCATGTTCACCGCCATCATCATCTCGTTCGTCGTCGGCGGCATCTACCTGCTCTGCCAGAAGTTCCACATCGAGATCAAGCTCCCGGACGCCGTGCCGCCCTTCATCTCCGCGCAGTTCTCCAGCCTCATCCCCGGCGCGATCGCCATGGTGCTCTTCGGCATCGTGTCCGCCCTCTTCGCCGGCACTGAGTTCGGCACACTGCACCAGCTCGTGTACACCGTGCTTGCCTCCCCGCTGCACGCCGTCACCGGCAACGTCTTCGGCTACTGGATCCTCATGGTGACGCTCTATGGCCTGTGGTTCCTTGGCATCCACGGCGGCATGACCGTTGGCCCGATCATCATGATGCTCTTCATGCAGGCCCAGATGGAGAACATGGCCGCCTTCCAGGCTGGCACCCCCATGCCCAACCTGTGCGTCGGCGATTCCCTCACCTATGGCACCGGCTCCCTGCCCATGCTCGTGGCCGCGCTGATCTTCATGAAGTCCGCCCAGGGCAAAGCCGTCTCCCGCATGGCTATCCTGCCCGCGTTCTTCGGCGTGGACGAGCCCGCGTACTTCGGCATGCCCATGATCCTGAACCCGCTCTTCTTCATCCCCTGGGTGCTCGGCGCCCCGACCCTCTCCGTCTTTGGCACGCACGCCCTCAAGCTCATCGGCCTGCTGCCCTACAGCAACGGCACCGCCGGCTCCGCGGCCAACCTGCCCTTCTTCGTGGGCAACGCCATGGGCTACGGCACGGCGGGCATCATCTGGGGCTGCGTGTTCTTCGTCCTCATCGTGCTCATGTACGTGCCCTTCGTGAAGGCCTATGACAAGCAGATGCTTGCCGCAGAGGTTGAAGGCGCGCAGGAGTAGCCCTTCCTTCCCGGCGGGAGCCTTCGGGCTCCCGCATCTCTTTAATGAGCTCATCCCCGCATTATCCTATCCACACCCATGTGTAACAGGTAAGGAGCAACGAATGAAGCTTTTGGTGCAGAGCGACGACTACGGAATCACCCGTGCGGTCTCCCTAGGCTGCATCCACGGCATCAAGAACGGTGGCGTGCGCAACACCGGTATGTTCGCCAACATGCCTTGGATCGAGGAGTGCGTGGAGTGGATCAAACCCTACCTGGGGCAGATCGCCTTCGGCATCGACCTCAACGCCTCTACCGGTCCCTCCATCCTGGGGCATGACAAGGTGCCCGTGCTGACGCATGAGGACGGCACGTTCCTCGGTAGCAGCGAGAACCGTGCGCTTGACACTGATGAGAACGGGGGAGACCACCTCGCCGCCCATGCGGACGAGCTTGAGGCTGAGTTTCGCGCACAGATCGAGCGCTACATCGAGCTCGTGGGCAAGAAGCCCGACTATATCCACAACCACGCCTACGGCACTGCCACCACCGACCGCATCACCCGCAAGCTGGCACGTGAGTACGGTGTGCTCTGCTCGGTAGCACTCATGGATCGTCCCGAGGTGTGCCAGCCAGGTATGGGCTGGTACGTGTTCGACGGTCCTGAGGCGCAGCTCACCGAGGATCCCATCGGATACCTCACGCAGGACAAGGGGGGCATGCTCGCCTCCAGCTGTGAGTATGGCTACATCATTAGCCACTGTGGCTACGCAGATGCCGATCTCTTCAAGCTGACGAGCTTCTCCACCTGCCGCGTCAAGGACCTGGAGTGCATGACCAGTCCCGAGATGCGTGCCTGGGTGGAGGCCAACGGCATCGAGCTGGCAAGCTATCGAGACCTGCCGGCTGAGTGGGCGCAGGAGCAATAGAAGGATACCTCCACTTTCATTTGGCGAAAGTGGAGGGCCATTCTTGGAAGTCGGTGCTTCTCATTGGAAGGATTAGCAGGTCAGGGCCACATTAGAGTGGAATCAACAAGCAAGTCAAGACGCA
>CACXFF010000053.1 GCA_902766805.1 uncultured Coriobacteriaceae bacterium
GATCCAGTCGATGAATTCCTGCATGGCATGCCCCCGTCTCTCGTCGCACGGACACAAGGCTAGCGCACCTGCCGTCCCAATGGAACGACAGCGCGAGGCACGCATCAATCGAGGCCCCCTCTTACGCACTTGCCCCGGTGATAGAATTGGAATCACTTTGGCAAGATGAGCCAAAACAGAAAGAGAGGTAATGGACATGACTTTTGACGACTTGACCGATGAGCAGAAGGCCCGCGTAAAGGCTTGCAAGACCACCGATGAGCTGATTGCGCTTGCCAAGGAGGAGGGCGTGGAGCTCAGCGACGAGCAGCTCAACAGCATTGCGGGAGGCGATAGTTTCTGGTGCCCGACCGCCACAAGCTGCCCGAATTATGAGGTCATGAGGTAAGCCGTCCTCAGAAACGAACAGCCGCTCGGCGACATGTCGTCGTGAAGGTCCATCGAACTCGTAGCGCAAGACTTGGCTTTCGCAATCGGCGGGGACGGATTCAGACGCTTCCGTCCCCCTTTATTTGTGCCGAACACTGTCATGAGCCGTCCTGACGGAAATGGTGCCGATCATGTGCTCGGCTGTGGCCACGTATGGCATCCTAACAGCAAGCGATAAGCGGCGAACAAAAAGGCTGGATGGTGCTCCATGAAGCAGGTTGGCAAACCTTCTCAGATGACGGTGTTCGACGCGCTGTACTCGATGGCCGCAGAAGACGGCAGGGGCGAAGCGCTGTTCGGGAACAGTTTCGGCATCGCGAGGGACGCCTACGAGCGCACGCTCATAGGGGAAGGCTATCCGGGAGTTTACTTCGAGTTTCCTCTCCTCGGATCTCCGGGCCTCGATGTGCTCTCGGTCCACAGAACCGTACGGCCCGGGTCTCGCTTCGCGCCAGGAGCCGGGTTCGGCTACCAGGCGATGTTCGACTGGTTCTCGAGCATCTGCGATAGAGGCACCAATGCGAGCTGCGGCATCGAGCTCGACACGTCTGCTGGCGAAACCGAGCGGGCGGGCGTTTACCTGCAGTACCGCAAACACAGCGACCTGATCGCACCGTTCTTGGAATCCATTGGCGAGGAGGCCCGGACGGAAAGCTTCCTGGCCGTGGCCAATCGCATGCCCGAGGGGTGGCCGCCAGCCTATGTCGGCCTCTTTCCCGGACGGGCGGGTACTCCGCTGCGTATCGGCGGCTACCTGCAACACGCCATACAGAAGGCGTGCGCCGACGACCCCGCTCTTCTGGCCGCCCAATTCGACCAGATCGGCTTCTCCGCCTATGACGACGACATGCTCTCTCGATGTGCTGCGCTCCTGCCACTCGCACCATCCGTCGACTTCCAATTCGACATCATGCCCGACGGGACTCTCGGCGATGTGTTCGGGCTGTCGCTCTCGTTCAATGAGACGAAGCCTCGCGAAGCCCGCATGTGCATGGAGAGCGGCTACGGTGCCCGTATATGCAGGACCCTGCAGGAATGGGGGTTGGCAGACGAGCGCTGGAAGCTCATCGCCGACGCGGTGTTCGCTCGCCACGTGCCGTTCGACCGGGGAGACGGATCTCGGGGCAGGTTCGCTCTCTGCTGCATACTCAACTACGCGAAGGTGAAGTTTGCTGGTGCCGTGGCGCAGCCGGCGAAGTTCTACTTGACGATGTGCGCTGGCGAGGTGGAGGCACAGGCGCCGATGCGATGACGCTCTGGGACACTCCGTATCGTCTTGCCTCCAAAGGCGTAGGATGCGATCTATTCGGGGCGAACGCCCCGCTCTCTGGTTGCAAAACTGGATGCACGCGTGTATACAATAAAGCCCCGTACCGCAAAACCGCTGGTACGGGACCCGAATGTGTGGTGGGCGCTACAAGATTTGAACTTGTGACCTCTTCCGTGTCAGGGAAGCGCTCTCCCCCTGAGCTAAGCGCCCTTGTGTCTGCTGCTCTCGCAACAAAGAAGAGTATACGGAAGCCGAGCGGATAACGCAAGTGCCAATTTGGAAGAATCTTCATCCGTGCGAGACGCGCCTTGGAGCCCCCGGCGGCACGCGAGGGCGTTTCGAGAGCCTCGGAGCTTCGTGTGCGACACGCCTCGGGAACCTCACGCGCAATCGATTGCGTGCACACCGGCAGAAAAAGGCCCGCGCTCGGATGACTGCGGGCCCTCTTGTGTTGCAGCTTGCGCCGCGACTGCCTGTTGTGGCGTGACGCCTACGCGACCCAGCGGCCGCTCGCGTCGACGCGCCAGCCGTCGATCACGGTGTCCAGGGCGCAGGAGCCCTGGGGCGCGCCGTCCTCGGGGTACAGGTAGTACCAGTACTCCCCGATCTTCTGCCAACCGGTGAGCATGCCGCCGAAGTTGCCGTCGTGCTGCTCGGAGAGGTAGTACCAGAACCCGCAGTGCCACAGCCAGCCGTTCTGCAGGCTGCCGAACGTCCCGTCGTGGGACTCGTTCAGGTAGTACCAAGAGCCCCACTCGAAGTGCCAGCCCGACTCGAGGTAGCCGAAGTGGCCGTCGTGCTCCAGCGACAGGTAGTACCACTGGCCATCGGAGTCGAGCAGCCAGCCGCTGTCCATCACACCGTCGGCGGCGAAGTGGTACCAGTAGTCGTCGCTGTCCTGCATCCAGCCAATGACCTTGGAGCCACCGAGCAGGTAGTACCAGGTGCCGTCCTTGGCGCGCTTCCAGCCGTCTCCTGGGTCGTTTACCGTGAGCGTACCCACACTCTCCTCAATCTCGTAGTTGCCCTCCTTTGCCGTGCCGTCCCATGTGAGGGTGTAGGTGTTGGGGCTCGAGCCGACCTCGGTCTGCGTGCCGGTAACGGTAAGCGTCACGGTCTCGTCTCCGACCAGACGCCACACCTCGCCGTCGCCCACCAGAGGCGTGCCGTCATAGTCCTTGGCGGCGTCAAACGTGTGCACCTTCAGGCGTGCCGGCTTGATTTGGTAGGTTCGCGTAGTTTTTCCCGTGTACGCGCCCGTGCCGTTGATCGTGATGGTCACCGTCCCCGCATTCACGAGATCTCCCTCGTAGGCAAGGGTGTAGTCCACGCCCTCAACGAGCTCCTGGAGCAGGTGGTTTCTCACCGTGACCGCCTGCTTGTGCTCCGTGCCGTCGTAGGTGTAGTCCACCACGTCCGACACGAAGAGGTCCTTCGCATCGTTCGACACTACCGCGAGATGTCCCAAGCTCTCGTTAATGGCGTAGTTGTTCGCCTTGGCTGGGTTTTGGAACGTGAGGCCGTAGGTGTTGCGGCTGATGCCAGGGTCGGTCTGCTTGCCCGTCGTCTCGAACGAGTATCGGTCGGCGTCCAGTATGCCCGAGATAGCCCCCGGCGCCCTGAGCGCTGTTCCGTCGTAGACCTTCGCCGCGCTCGGGGTAACGATCGTCCCTGTGGCCTTGTCTATCTCGAAGTCGAGGATCTGCCAGCCCGTATAGTTGCCCATGCCAGTCACTGCGATGTGCGCCGTGCCGGCGTCGGTGTGGTTGCCGAGATATTGGACCTGATACTGCACGCCCTGCTCGAGCGTGCGCGCCGGGTCAAAGGCGTTGTCCACAACCGCGACCTGCGCGACCTGCGCCTCGGCGTTGTACGTGGCGTTCTGTACGCTGGCGGCAAAGCGGGCCGTGTCGCTAAGGTCGACCGGGTTCACGACGAGGCTGCCCGGAATGCCAACGATGCCGTAGTTCTGCGAGATGCCACCCGTGAGGACGAGCGCTTCAGCATAGGTGTTTGCATCAAGCTCTTTGAAAGCCTTTCCACCCGTCACGCTCTGGTCGACTGCCACGGTCGGCACCTCGACGAAGACGCTCTCCGCTGTGTCCCACAGCGCGAGGCCCGCACATGTCTGTCCCTCCCACGTGTATTGACTCTGGTTGCTCGCAAGATCCCACTTGTACTCGGGCTCATTTCCGCCGTAGCTGCCAGCGGTGTCGAGCACCTGGATGGCCAGGGGTGCCTTCGTGACCGCAACCGCATTGGTCGTGGTGTCGTAGGTGATGTTGTAGTTGCACGAGAAGAACGGGCCGGCGTTCGTCCCCTCGGGAGCGACGCGCGCGATTCCGACCTGGTACGACGTCTCCGAGGCCCCGATGGTGGGGACGAGCGGTACGGCGGCAAGCGTGCCGTGGTTGGTGCCGTTGGCGGTCGTGAACGTGCTCGGGCCGTCATTGCCCTTGAACCCTTCGTACTGTAGGTCGTACGCGAGCGTGCCCACTTGACCGTATTGCACGCTCGTGACGGGAGTCTTGTTGGCGTCACCCTTGCTGTACGCGAATGACGTCACGTTGAGCTCGGCGGGGGCGACGTCAATCACAACGTAGGCCGTCGCGTCCCTCCACACCTTGCCGTTCGTCCGGCCGTCCGCCACCGTGACGCGTAGGACCACCTTGCCAGCGTGGTTGACGGTCACTTGGGCGTTGCCCAGCCGTCCCGTCGTCGAGGAC
>CACXFF010000054.1 GCA_902766805.1 uncultured Coriobacteriaceae bacterium
CTTCCTCAACCAGCGCGGCGGGAGGATCACGCGCCAGACCGTCTACAACGTCTGCGCCGAGCGCGGGCGCATGGTCGGCATCGACGGCCTGCACCCCCACACGCTGCGCCACAGCTACGCGACCCATCTGCTCGAGGGCGGCGCCGACCTGCGCGTGGTGCAGGAGCTGCTGGGCCACGCCGACATCGGCACCACGCAGCTCTACACGCACCTGGATCGCGACGAGTTGCGCATCACCTACCTGCAGGCCCACCCCCGAGCCCACAGCTAGCACCTCTGTTACCGGGAAGCCTTCGGCTCTGGGGTAACACGGGCCCTCTGTTACCAGGAAGCCTTCGGCTCTGGGGTAACACGGGACCCGCCAGCCGTTCACCGATGGGCGAACGCGCCCCCACAAGTCCCACACATTGTCCTCTCGCAGCCCCATGGGCCCCCAAACGCGCGTTCCTACAACATCTGGGGGGCGGGTGTGGGGCAATGGGGGAGGGTGGGGAGAAATAGGTCGCGGAGTGGGGGAAAGTGTTGCAAAGTGGGGCGTCCGAACCTAAACTGGGTCTTGGCAATCGGGGGAGGAGTCTCTCAAATCGGCGTGAAAGGAGGGGGAGATGTACCTTGCAGGCGCCAAGGATCTCAAGCTTGACGCCAAGGCTCGTCTCACCCTTCCGGCAGATTTCCGCAAGGAGTTTGATGCGCAGGTGCGATTGATTCCGATGCCGGAGGCCATCTATGGGTTCACCCCGGAGGGGTTCGCCGCCTGGATGGAAGGGATCTTTAGCAGGGAGTACAAAGCATCCCATCCAAACTGGAGGCACACCCAGCTGGCTCTGAACGGCCGGTGCCAGATGGTGGAGATCGACAGCGCTGGCCGCATTGCCCTCGGCAAGGTCGACGAACAGGCTCGCAAGAACCTGGGCATCGACCGAGAAGTGGTCGTCGTCGGAAGCGGCGAGCGCTTTGAGATCTGGAACTCGGACGCGTGGAAGGAACTCAATGCATCCGTGACCGACGAGGACCTGACCGAGGTCATGTCTTCGCTGGACTTCTAGGCGAGAGCAGAGCGCAGGATGAACTCTTTGACATCCGAATATCGGCACGTACCCGTGATGCTCGGGGAGGTCCTGGAGTACCTGGACCCCCAGCCCGGAGACGTCGTGTGCGACTGCACGCTGGGAGGGGCCGGCCACACGGTCGAGCTCGCCCGGCGGATAGCCCCAAACGGCCTCTCCCTCGGCATCGACCAGGACGACATGGCCCTGGCCGCGGCCGACGCGCGCTTCGAACGTGAGGCGCCGGACACCGAGCATCTCTTCCTGAAGGGGAACTTCGGAGACCTGGACGAGCTTTTGGTCCAAGCCGCCGAGCCTGGGGTGGACAAGTTCTTGTTCGATCTGGGCGTGAGCTCCCCGCAGCTCGACATCCCCGAAAGGGGCTTCTCATACCACGAGGACGCCCCCTTGGACATGCGCATGGATCCGGGCAACAACACCCTAACCGCAGACGAGGTCATCAACACCTATACCGAAGCCGACCTCGCCCGGATCTTTCGCGTGTACGGAGACGAGAAGCACGCCAACCGCATCGCGCGGGAGGTCGTGCGGCGACGCGCACGCGAACCCATCCGGACCACGTTGCAGCTCGTGGACGTGGTCAAGGAGGGGATTCCCGCCGCGGCTCGCAGGAAGGGCGGGCATCCCGCGCGCAAGGTCTTCCAGGCCGTGCGCATCGAGGTGAACGACGAGCTGGGAGTCCTCGAGAGAGGCCTCGAGGCAGCTGTCCGTTGGCTCAACCCCGGCGGACGCGTCGCGGTCATCTCCTACCACTCGTTGGAGGACCGCATCGTCAAGCACCTCTTTGGGAAGCTCTCGCAGGGCTGCACCTGTCCGCCGGACCTTCCGGTGTGCGTGTGCGGCAACGTACCGGTACTCGAAGTCCTCACGCGCAGGCCCATCCCTGCGAGTCAGGACGAGGTCGCGGACAACCCGCGAGCCCGGAGCGCCAAGCTCAGGGTTGCCGCGCGGCTGCAACCGCCCTCGGCGCCCACGCGACGCTTGCGTCGCGAGAACGCATAGCACGGCCAAACGCATCACCAACACACTCATACGCACTCAAAACGCAGCACCAACACATCAGAACCGCAGCAAGACTGTAGGAGGGGGGACGAGCAGCATGTCACAAAGGGCATCATCGGCAGCCGTCAGGCTCGATGGAGCGGAGCGCGCGCGCACGCGTCGCTCGTTTGAAGTCATCGAAGGCCGGGGCTTGGACGCGCGTGCCCGCGAGGGCGTGGGCGCAGAGCTTCTTGCGCGCCTGCGCTGGATCGCCTTTGCCGCGGCCGTCCTGCTCGTCTTGAGCGTGGCGCGCGTCGCGGTCACGTCGGCCACGGTCACCATCCTCAAGGACAACGCGTCGCTGCGCTCCGACATCAAGGCGGCCCAGTCTCAGCGTGCCGACCTCGAGTTCCAGCGCACGCTGCTCAGCGACTCCTCTCGCATCGACCGCATCGCCACCCAGAACCTGGGCATGAGGCTGGCGAGCTCCGGCGAGTCGGTGGACGTGTCCGCATACCTGAACGACGTGGACACCAGCCAGGGAGTAGCCGAGCGCTAAGCCGGCCGCTAGGTGCCAGCCGTGAACCAGAGGAGCAACAACAACAGGGATACTTTGCGCCGCGAGGGCACGCACCGCTCGCGGCGTTCGTCGTATGATGAGGTGCCCGCCCAGCGTCGCGTGGCGGAGCGCGGCTTCAACCCGGACGGCGCGAGTCGCGTGGTCATCGGCATCGTCCTGTTCCTGCTGTGCTTCGTGGTCGGACGCCTCGTGTATCTGCAGGTGTTCCGTGCGGATTGGCTCGCCGACAAGGCGCGCGAGCGCACCAACGTCATCCCGATAGCCGCGAGGCGCGGCACCATCTACGACCGCAACGGCAACGTGCTCGCCATGAGCGTGGATTGCAAGACGGTCTATGCCAACCCCAAAGAGGTGCAGGACGCACAGGCCACCGCCGACGTGCTTGCACGCGTGCTGGGCGGCACGTCGCGCGACTATCACGACGCCCTCTCCCAAGACACCACCTTCGTCTACCTCTCCAAACTCGTGGACAACTCGGTTGCCGAAGAGCTGCAGGAACAGCTGTCGGCCAACGGGTGTACGGGCGTGCATTTCTTGCCCGACGTGAAGCGCGTCTATCCGTACGGGGAAGTCGGCGCCCAGGTGATAGGCATGATCAATGCCGAGGGCCACGGCCTGACCGGCCTGGAGTACTACTACGACGAGATGCTGAGCGGCTCGGACGGCTCGCGCCTCATGGAGGCGGGCGCTGACGGCACGCCCATCGCAGGCGGCGCCTATGAGGAGACCCCGGCCAAAGACGGCACTGGCATCGTGATCTCGCTCGACGTCGACGTCCAGCGCGCGGCCGAGACCGCGGTGGCGCGTGGCGTGCGCGCGGGCCGTGCCGACGCGGGCTCGGCCGTGGTGACCGATCCCGACAACGGGGAGATCCTGGCCATCTGCTCCACGCCCTTCTTCAATCCCGACGACCTCGCCAACGCGACCAATGAGTCGCTCTCGCTCAAACCCGTGGTCCACTCCTACGAGCTGGGCTCGGTGTACAAGGTCCTCACGGTGGCCATCGGCATCGAGCAGGGCATCGTTCACGCCGGCACCACCTACTACGTGCCAGGCTCCGTGATGGTGGGCGACGACGAGGTGCACGACGATGACATGCGCAAGGAGTCCATGTACATGGACGTGCGCGAGATCATGCGGCGTTCGTCGAACACCGGCGCGGTCATGGTGGGCGAGGCCATCGGCGAGCAGTGCCTATATGACGGCTTCGCGTCCTTTGGGATCGGCACGATCACGGGCGTGGACTATCCGGGCGAGGCGGGCGGCCTGGTGCCGCAGCTGGAGGACTGGACCGGCGCCACACTGGGTGCGACGTCGTTTGGCCAGGGCTTCGCCGTGCCTCCCATCCAGTTGGTGAGCGCCGTCGGCGCGGTGGCCAACGGGGGCACGCTGCTCACCCCGCACCTGCTCGTGGCGCGCGAGGACCACCAGAGCATCTCTTGGCCCGAGCGCGGCAAGCCCATCTCGCAAGCCACCTGCGACGAGCTCAACGACATCCTGCGCACCGTCGCGGAGGAGGGCACCGCTACGGCCGCGCGCGTGCCCGGCTACGAGCTGGTGGGCAAGACCGGCACGGGCGAGGTCGCCGACGAGGAGCATGGCGGCTACAGGGATGACGTCTACAACAGCTCCTACATCGGTTACCTGCCCGTCGGGGAACAGCGCGTGCTGGCCTACCTCGGCCTGTACGGCACCGAGTACCTGGCGTCGTACTGCGCGTGCCCGGCCTGGGCCGAGATGATGGAGGAGGCCCTGCACAAGCTGGGCATCCCGCCCACGCTCGAGGTCACCGCCAAGGACTACGAGCTCAATGACTACAGCTATTACTACAAGACCTTCGACTTCGACGCCCCGCAGGACGACAAGAAGAAGGACAAGGAGCAGGCCGAGGCCCAGAATGGCGAGGACGCGCAGGACTCGCAGGGCAGCGCTGGCGACGCACACGACGCATACAGCGCGTACGACGACTACGAGGAAGAGTACTAGGCGACCGCGTGATACGATGGCTCCGGCCCCCTGCCGTCCGCGCCCACGCGCGGCTCGGCGTTGCGGGCCATGCGGGCCACCGCCCTGCGCACGGGCTCGCAACGAGGGAGAAAGGACCCAAAGAGCATGATGCAGATGACTCCAGCTGAGGTCGCGCGCGTGACGGGCGCCCAGCTGTTGGTGGATGGCTCGCGCCCCTGCACGGCGCTGACCATCGACTCTCGTACCGCCGGCCCCGACAGGGCGTTCGTCGCCATCGTCGGTGAGCGCACGGACGGCAATAGCTTTGCCGAGGCGGCGGTCCAGGCGGGGGCGCCCTTTGTGACGCTCACGGCCGACGCCCCCGCTGGGCTGATCGACGTCGCGCGCGAGGCGGACTGCGCCCTGCTGCGGGCGGCTGATGACGACGCCGAAGAGTTCCTCCTGCGCCTGGCGGCCCACGTGCGCGCGGCGCACGACTGGGCCGTGGTGGCCGTGACGGGTTCGGTGGGCAAGACCACGACCAAGGACCTCACGGCTGCCGCTCTGGCGGGCAGCTATCGCGTGCACGCCACGGAGGGCAACTACAACAACCTGCTCGGCCTGCCCCTCACCATCCTCGCGGCCCCCGAAGACGCGCAGGTTCTGGTGCTGGAGATGGGCATGAACCACGCCGGCGAGATCGACCGGCTCGCGGCCTGTGCGGCGCCGCACCTTGCTGCCATCACCAACGTGGGCACAGCCCACATCGGATTTTTGGGCTCGCGCGAGGGCATCGCCCGCGCCAAGGCCGAGATCGTCCCCCACGTCGCGGCCGACCATGGCGTCAGCTGCATCGGCTCCATCGAGCAGCGCCTCTTCCTGGTGGGCGAGGACGACTTCACGCCCTTCATCGCGGACGAGTGCGCCGGCGCACTGGGCCTGCCCGTCACGCGTGTGGGTTGGTCGGAAGTCAACGACGTGCGGGGCAGCCAGCTCGCGTTCGACGACGGGGGACACCCCAGCTTCTGCGTCACGCTGCCCGACGGCCGCTCCCAGCAGCTTGGCCTGGCCCTCACGGGCCGCGCTAGCGCCACCGATGCGCTCATCGCCCTGGGCATCGCGACGAGGCTCGGGGTGGACGTGGGCGTCGCGGCCCAGCGGCTCGCCGAGGCGCGCGTCACCCGCATGCGCCAGGAGGTGCACACGCGTGCCGACGGCCTGCGCGTGATCGACGACTCCTACAACGCCAGCCCCGAGTCCATGGCCGCCGCGCTTGACGTGCTCTTCTCGCTGAACTGCGAGGGCAAACGCGTGGCGGTGCTTGGCGAGATGGGCGAGCAGGGTGACGAGGCACCGCGCCTGCACCAGCTCACCGGCGCCTACGCCGCGGCCAAGAACCCCGAGATCCTCGCCATCATCGGCGGCGAGCTAGCCGACCAGATGGCCGAGGGCGCGACGACCATGGGCATGGACATTGGCCAAATCGCTCGTTATGACACGGTCGATGCCGCGCTTGACGCGCTTGCGCCGGTGCTGGGAAGCCAGGACCTGGTGCTCGTCAAAGCCTCGCGCTCCGCTGGCCTGGACGCGTTTGCCAAGGGGGTGCTCGACCGATGATTGGCAATCCCGCCTATCCCACCTACCAGGTGTTCCTTGCGGTCTTTGCGGCCGCGCTGCTCACGGCGCTCATCATGCCGCTCTTCATCAAGCTCCTGCGCCGCGAGGGCGTGGGTCAGCAGGTCCGCGCCGACGGCCCCGAGCGTCATTTGGTCAAGCAGGGCACGCCCACCATGGGCGGCGTGGTCATGCTGCTCTGCACGACCATCACCTGCGCCCTCTTTGCCCACTGGTCGGTCGATCTGATCATCGCGCTGGGTGCCACGCTCGTCACGGGCGCCCTGGGCCTGCTCGACGACATCGAGTCGGTCGCCCACGGCCGTTCTCTGGGCCTGACCCCGAGCCAGAAGATGATAGGTCTCGGGCTGATCTCGGTGGTCTTTTGCCTGGTGGCCGTCAACGTTGTGGGCATCAGCCCGGTCGTCAGCTTCCCGGGCGGTTTCGGGATCGACCTGGGCGTGCTCACCACCACCATCGCGGGCTGGCAGGTGCCCTGGCTCTACGTCTTCTTCGTCTTCCTGCTCATGGCCGGCCTGTCCAACTCGGTGAACCTCACCGACGGCCTGGACGGTCTGGCGGGAGGCACCAGCCTTGTGGTCCTGGGCGTCATGTCCATGGTGGCGTTCTCGTTCAACGAGCTCAACCTCGCCATCTTTGCCGGCGCCATCGCGGGTTCGTGCATCGGCTTCCTCTGGCACAATTGCTACCCGGCCTCGATCTTCATGGGTGACGCCGGCTCTTTGGCGCTGGGCGCTGCCTTTGCCGCGCTGGCGGTGCTGACCAAAACCGAGATCACGTCGCTCGTCATGGGCGGCCTGTTCATCGCCGAGGCGCTGAGCGTCATCGCGCAGGTCACGAGCTTCAAGCTCACGGGCAAGCGCGTGCTGCTCATGGCCCCGCTGCATCACCACTTCGAGCAGTTGGGCTGGAGCGAGACCAAGGTGGTCATCCGCTTCTGGATCATCTCCGGCGCGTTCGCGGCCTTGGGCTTCGCGCTCTACTACCAAATGCGTTAGTCTCCCAGCTTCGCCACCCGCACGGGTGGCGAGCTGCTTTTGGGCATGTCTCCGCCGTCTTTGGCCTCTGGCCGAGGGCGGCGGATGTGTCTTGGAGGGCGAGAGCGTCCTGCGACGGCTCATGTCACAGCCGTGATACAAGCTCGCCGTGCCAGCGCTTTTCCCGATACACTGGATGGGCAACAACGGAGGGAAAGGACCGCTATGGGCAGAACCGCCACGGTCACGCGCAAGACGGGCGAGACCGACATCACGATTACGCTCGAGCTCGACGGCACGGGCACGGTGGACGTGCGCACGGGCGTGGGCTTCTTTGACCACATGCTCGACGCGTTCGGCCGTCACGGACTGTTCGACCTCACGGTGCGTGCCGAGGGCGACACCTGGGTGGACGACCACCACACGGTGGAGGACGTCGGCATCGTGCTCGGCCAAGCCTTCCGTGAGGCCTTGGGCGCCAAAGAGGGCATCAGGCGCTTCGCCGACGTGGCCATCCCCATGGACGAGGCGCTGGTCATGGCCGCGATCGACATCTCGGGCCGCGGCGAGTGCTTCTGGGACGTGCCCATCGGCGTGGAGAAGGTCGGCAGCTTCGACACGCAGCTCGGCCATGAGTTCTTTGCCGGGCTGGCACGCGACGCGGGCGTCACGCTGCACCTGCGCGAGCTGGCGGGGGAGAACGGCCACCACATCCTGGAGGCCGCGTTCAAAGCGGCGGGCCGCGCGCTGCGTCTGGCCTGCGAACCCGACCCACGCGTGGTGGGCGTGCCGTCGACCAAAGGGAGCCTGTGATGAAGGAGCTCTCATACTGGGAAGCCATCGCGAGCTCGCGCCTGCAGGTGCAGCGCTCGCATGATTGGGTGCAGGAGCTGCACGAGGAGAGGCGTGAGTACGTCGCCGTGGTGGACTACCACAAGGGCAACCTCTCGTCGGTGCGCCGTGGCCTGGTGGAGGCCGGCGCCTACGTGCGCGTGGTGGACGACCCCAAGCTCATCGAGGGCGCCATCGGCGTGGTGGTGCCGGGCGTGGGCAGCTTCGAGGACGCGATGGCCTACATGCGCTCGAGCGGCCAGGACGCGGCCATCTTGGCCGCCATCGCCAAAGGCGTGCCCTACCTGGGCATCTGCCTGGGCATGCAGCTGCTCTTCGAAGAGGGGAACGAGTCGAGTGACGGCAGGTCGATCAAGGGCCTGGGCATCCTGCCGGGTCCCGTGCGCAAGCTGGAGTCGGGCAGGCTCAAGGTGCCCCACATGGGCTGGAACCAGTTGGACGTGGAGCCCTTGGGCGAGGACTGCGCGCTGCTGCGCGGGGTCGGCGCCGGGGAGAACTACTATTTCACGCACTCCTACGCCGTGCCTTCCTCGCCTGGCGCGAGCTACCAGATGGCCGTCACGCACTATGCGAGCTCGTTCGCGTCGGTCGTGGCCCGGGACAACGTCTATGGCTGCCAGTTCCACCCCGAGAAGTCCTCGAACGCCGGCGCACAGATCCTGCGCAACTTCGTGGACCTCGTCAACGTGCGGGCGGACGCACTGCGCGGCGCGGACGTGGGCAAGGAAGCGAGCGGCGTCGACACGTTGCTGCGCGCGTTCGTGAACCGTGCCAAGCACGAGGAGGCGTGAGGCCATGATTCTCTTTCCTGCCATAGACCTGTTGGGCGGCAAGGTCGTGCGTCTGGCACGCGGTCGGCGCGACGCCGTGGACGTGTACTCCGACGACCCGCTGTCCGTGGCGCGCTCGTTCGCGCAGGCCGGCGCGCGCTGGATTCACGTGGTGGACCTCTCGGCGACCTTCGAGGAGGACGAGCAGGCCTGCGCCGCCAACGCGCGGGCCATCGCGCAGATCTGCGGCGTGGAGGGCGTGCGCGTGGACGCGGGCGGCGGCGTGCGTTCCCTGACGGCCGCCGAGCGCCTGATGGAGCTGGGCGTCGAACGCTTCTCCATGGGGACGGCCCTGGTGCGCGACGCCGCACTGGCGCGTGAGGTCGCCCGGCGCTTTGGCGAGCACGCGGTGGCCGACGTTGCCGCGGCAGACGGCGTGGTGCGCGTCAACGGTTGGCGCGAGGGCGCCGGCATCCAGGCGGACGAGCTCGTGAGCAGCCTGGCCGAGATGGGCTTCCGGCATCTGGTGTTCACGGACGTAGCGCGCGATGGCATGCGCAGCGGCATCGACGCGCAGGCCTACCGCTCCATCGCTCGGACCGCGGGGTTCCCCGTGGTCGCCAGCGGGGGCATCGCGTCGCTGGACGACCTGCGCGCGCTGGCGGCGTTGGGCGATGACGTGATCGAGGGCGCGATTACCGGCCGTGCCCTCTACGAGGGCTCCATGAGCATCGAGGAGGCGTTGGCATGCTGTGCAAGCGCGTGATTCCCTGTCTGGACGTCCACGACGGACGCGTGGTCAAGGGCGTGAACTTCGTCAACCTGCGCGATGCCGGCGACCCGGTGGAGCTGGCGCGCGCCTATGACCGCGCGGGCGCCGACGAGGTCATCTTCCTCGACATCACCGCCACGTCAGACGCGCGCGAGACCACCGTGGAGCTGGCCTCGCGCGCAGCTGAGCAGGTGCGCATACCCTTCGCGGTGGGCGGAGGCATGCGCGACCTGGACGGGATGCGTCGTATGGTGGCCGCTGGCGCCGACAAGGTGTCCATCAACTCCGCTGCCATCTCGGATCCCGAGCTGGTGAGCCGTGCGGCGAGCGCCTTTGGCAGCCAGGCGGTCGTGGTCGCCATCGACGCGCGGCGCAAGGGCAGCGCGGACGAATGGGAGGTCTATGTGGCGGGCGGCCGCAAGGCCACGGGCATCGATGCCGTGGCGTGGGCGGAGGAGGTCGTGCGCCGTGGCGCCGGCGAGATCCTGCTCACGAGCATGGATCGCGATGGGACCAAGGAGGGCTTCGACCTCGCCCTCACGCGCGCCGTGGCTCGCGCCGTGGACGTGCCGGTCATCGCATCGGGTGGCGTCGGCACGCTCGAGCACTTCGCCGAGGGCATCTTGGAGGGCGAGGCGGACGCCGTGCTTGCCGCAAGCGTGTTCCACTTCGGGACCTTCTCCATCCGTGAGGTCAAACAGTACATGGCGACGCAGGGCATCCCTGTGCGCCTGGATTTCTAGGAGGTCCCATGGCAGCTGACCGCTACGCCTCCGAGCCCACCGAGGGCCTGACCGCCGATGAGCTGCGCGCGCTCGTGCGCATGGACGCGCAGGGGCTGCTGCCCTGTGTGGTGCAGCAGGAGGGCACGGGCGAGGTGCTCATGGTGGCATGGATGAACGCCGAGTCGCTCATGCGCACGATCGAGACCGGCACCACGTGGTTCTGGTCCCGCTCGCGCCAAGAGCTTTGGAACAAAGGCGCTACTAGCGGCAACATGCAGCAGGTCAAACGCCTGTTGGTCGACTGCGACGGCGACACGCTCGTCTGCGTGGTCGACAGCCCAGGACCTGCCTGCCACACCGGCCACCGCAGCTGCTTCTATCGGGAGCTCGACCGCGCCTAGGCACGTTCGCACGTCAGAAGGGAGTGCGCCATGGGAGAGCGCACCGCACACGTCGTCGCCGGTGACATCGGCGAGACCCTCACGAGCTTGGCCACGACCATTCGCGAGCGCAGGGGCGCCTCGGTCGAGGACTCCTACACCGCCCGGCTCTTCGCCAACCCCGACAAGGCTCTGGGCAAGGTGGCCGAGGAGGCGGCTGAGGTCATCATGGCCGCCAAAGACGAGGACCACGATCACCTGCGCTACGAGGCGGGGGACCTGCTCTATCACCTGCTGGTGGTGCTCGACCTGCACGAGGTGGGCTTGGACGAGCTGGCGGGAGAGCTCAACGCCCGCATGAGGTAGCGCGTCTGCGCCTCGCGACGTCGCGGCAGGGCCAGGTTGTGGCTTGGCCCAGGGACCTCTAGCCGAGTAGCGGTTGGTCGAAGGCAAAGAGCGTCTCGTTGATCTGGAAGACGTCGTAGTTGTGCTCGCGGATGAAGAACTCCACGATCACGTCGCGCTCGTCGGCATGGGACAGCGCATAGCCCGCGCGCTCGAGCAGCATCTTCGTCTCGTCCAATGGCAGCTCGAGCGCGATGGCCAGGGCGAGCACGGTGTTCTTCTTGGGCCTGTAGGCGGGGTTGCTGCGTATCTTGGAGAAGTGCTGCCGGCTCAGGTTGGCGCGCTTGTACACCTGCGCGTCGCTCATGCCGCGCTCGTCGATGAGCGCGAGCAGTGTGGGGGAGAATCCCGCGTCTAGGTGTGAGAGCAGGCGCCTGAGGGGTTGGGGCAGCTCGATCCTGCGCTTGCGCGCGGACGCATCCGCGGGGGCGGGGCCTGCCATGGCTGCACCTGGGGCGGGCGCCGCCATGGGCGCCGAGGCGTTCGGTGGCGGGCAGGGCATGCTCGGGGCGCTGCCAGAGAAGGCGGCCTCTGTGTCCGCGTCCTGCAGCGGGCTCGCGTCGTACGACTCTTCCTCCCAAGCCCCCGTGCTGCGCGCGGAGTCCCTGCGTGGCAGCCAGGAGCGCTCCGCCTGCGAGCGCCGCTGGTAGTCGCTCGCCCACACGTACACGTCGTCGATGTAGCTCTCGACGCGCAGGCGCAGGTCGTCCGCGAGTTGCACCGCAGAGCGCTCGAAGAGCACGAGCTTGACGTCCATCTCATGGTCGGCAAGGTAGGCGAGGATGGTCTCACGCGCCACCTGCAGGGCCTCGCGCCGCGGGTAGCCGTAGATGCCGGCCGATATGAGCGGGAAGGCGATGCTCGTGCAGCGCAGCTCACCTGCGCGCTCGAGCGCCGCGCGGTAGCAGCTCGCCAGAAGCTCGCGCTCACCATGTCCTCCGCCCTGCCAAATGGGGCCGACGGCATGGATCACGTAGCGTGCCGGAAGGCGGAAGGC
>CACXFF010000055.1 GCA_902766805.1 uncultured Coriobacteriaceae bacterium
CAACCATCGGTCCGAGGACATGCCCCGTGGCCCACGCCGGCCCGTCCCCGCGAGAACAGCGTGGCCGCCGCGGGCACCATCCCGCCGTCGGACGCTTGGTACCAAAAAGACGTGGTCTCAACGGTACCAAGCTCCGTGGCGCGCCTGCCGTCCCCTTATATGGATGGACCATGGCCGAGTTGGTTGGCGCTGCGCGCGTGAGGTACACTATTGATTTTGAAGTAGCGTTTGGAAAGGAGGGGAGTGACATGGACGAGCTTTGGGTACCGTACCTCTGCGTCTTTGGGTCGGCCCTGATTACGGCGTTCGCCACCACCCCCCTTGCCAAACGTATCGCTGTCTCGTTGGGCGCGATCGACGAGCCTTCCAAGCGGCGCATCAATGACAAGCCGACGCCACGCATGGGCGGCATCGCCGTGCTGCTCGGCCTGATCGTAGCGGCCATCGTGCAGTACGTGGGCACGAGCGTCTGGGGCTGGCCCGTCGTGTTCACGTCTTCGGTGCACGAGGGGCTCAACTACCGGCTGTTGGCGGCGTCGTTCCTTGTGGTGTTCGCTACGGGCGCGATCGACGACGTGGTGCAGCTCAAGCCCATCCCCAAGCTCATCGGTCAGACCTTGGCGGCCGTCTTGGCCGTTTCGGGCGGGCTGGTCATCGGCCACATCGTGAATCCCATGGGGCCAGGTGAGACGGAGCTGGGCATCTTTGGCTATCCCATCACGGTGATCTACCTGGTGGCCTTCTCCAACATCATCAACCTCATCGACGGCTTGGACGGCCTGGCCTCGGGCATCGCCTGCATCAGCTCGGCCACGATGGCGGTTCTGGCCACCATGGCGGGCTGCCTGGACGCGGCGGCCTTGGCCGTGGCGCTGTGCGGCGCCACCTTGGGCTTCCTGCCGCACAACTTCCACCCGGCGAGCATCTTCCTCGGGGACTGCGGGGCGCTCACCTTGGGCTTTGCCTTGGGCACGATCTCGCTGCTCAACGTGCGCCGCATGGCCGGCCTCACCACGATCCTCATCCCGCTGGTGATCGCGGCGGTGCCCATCATCGACACCTTCAGCGCCATCGTGCGCCGCAAGCGCGCCCATGTGAGCGTGGGCCAGGCCGACAAGGGCCACCTGCATCACCGGCTCATCCTGCAGCAGGGCTACGACCAACGACAGGCGGTGCTGTTCATCTACGGTTGGACCGTGCTGCTGTGCGCGGGTGCCATAGCCATGACGCAGGTGCCCGTGGTCCCGCGCATCCTCATCTTCCTGGTCCTCATGGTGGGCTCTTTTGCCATCGCCAGTCATTTGCGTTTGTTCGAGCCCGTCTTGCGCCACCACTACAACCCCGACACCGACCAGGACGAGATCGTCGCCTACGGCGATCCGGCGTTCCAGGTGGAGGAGGAGCGCGAGGTGGCTCGCCGAGAAGAACGCCGAGAGGAGCTCGTGGAGAAGCTCAGCCTCAAGGGCTAGCCACGGGGTCCGCGCCCCACATCGCACGCACGTCCCAGATAGGAGCAACGCCTTGTCTCAGACAGCCAACGCCGAAGTCGCCCGTCCCGCCGCCCGCCCTGCCCCACGTGCTTACGCCCATGCGCTCGATGGCCTGCGCGCCCTCTGCGCGTTGGCCGTGGTGGGCTACCACATGGGTTTCCGCTGGATAGAGGGAGGCTTCCACGGCGTGACAGTGCTTTTTGTGCTGTCGGGCTACCTGGCCACGGCGGGGCTCATCCGTGAGTTCCGGCGCAGCCACGGGCACATCGACCTCGTGGGTTACTGGACGCGCCGCGTGCGCCGCACCTACCCCACTACCATCGTGTTCATCCTGGTGTGCCTGGCCGTCTGTGGCCTGCTCAACCATGTGATGCTGACCAAGATGCGTCCCGACATCATCCCGGCGCTGCTCAACTACCTCAACTGGTCCAAGATCTTCCGCGCGGAGTCGTATTTCGCCCAAGCCGGCAGCCCCAGCCCGCTCACGCACTTCTGGACGTTGGCCATCGAGTGGCAGTTCTACCTCATCTGGCCTCCCATCCTCTACCTGCTGCTGCGCACGCGCCTGAAGAAGCGCTACCTGCAGATCGGCCTGCTCGTGCTCGCGCTCGTCTCGGCTGGCCTCATGGCGTGGCTCTACGTGCCCGATGCCGACCCGTCACGCGCCTACTACGGCACCGACGCCCGCATCCACAGCTTGCTGCTGGGCTGCTTCTTGGCCCTCTTCTGGCCGTTCTTTGGCACGGTGGGCAAGCGTGTCGACCAGCTGCCCCCGCGCTACGCGAGCCTGATTAACCCCTTGGGCGCCGTCTCGCTCATCGCGCTGATCGCCCTCATGCTGTTCACCAAAGGCTATACGGCGTTCTCCTACTGGGGCGGCACGCTGCTCGTGAGCGTGCTGTCGATGTTCGCCATCGCCGCGTGCACTCCGGCCGACACCTGGCTGGCGCGCGTGTTGTCCCTGCGACCGCTCACGTGGATAGGCGAGCGCAGCTATGCCATCTACCTGTGGCACTATCCCATCATCGAATGGATGACCAAGCGCAACGCTGCGGTCGTCACGCCTTGGTGGCACTACGTCGCCATGCTCGCGGTCACGCTCGTGGTGGCCGAGCTGTCCTACCGCCTCATCGAGCTGCCGCTGCGCTCCACGCCGCTGCTGGAGGCCATCGGCCTGCGCGCCCCGCGCTCCGAGCGCCTCGAGTCGGCCGCCGCTCCTGCCGACAGGCGCGAGACCACGGAGCTGCCGCGCGTTGCGTCACCCGCGGGCGCTCGCACGGCCGCGGAGGTCCCGCACACGCGCCAGGGAGGCTCTGGGCGCGGTCCTTGGTTCGTCGCGACGCGTGCCCTCTACGGCGTGACGCTGTTGGCCGTGACCGGCTGTGCGCTGTGGGCCCTCATCTTCGTCCCGCCGGTGAACGCCTTGGGCGATGCTGCCGACGAGAAGCGCGTGAGCCAGGCCTCCCTGCGCAAGCCCCTCAGGGACGGCGTCTATGACGTGGTCTTCCTCGGCGACTCGGTCTCTTTGGGCGCCAACAAGCAGCTCACTGCGGCTTTCCCGCACGGTTTGGTGGACGCCGAGGGCTCGCGTGAGGCCGAGCCCACGCTCGAGCGCTTCCAGGAGTATCTCGACCAAGGCGTGGTCGGCGACACGGTGGTCTTCCACGTGGGCACCAACGGTCTGCTCGACGACGAGATCATGGAAAAGATCGTCGCTGCCGTCGGTCCGGACCGCACCCTGTGGCTCGTGAACGACCGCGTGCCCGACAACCGCTGCGAGCCCAACAACGAGGCCATCCAGCACGCTGTGGACGCCCACGACAACGTGCACCTCATCGACTGGTACGGCGCGACCGAAGGCCACTCCGAATACCTCGATTCCGACGGCATCCACCTCACCTACGAGGGTCGCGACGCCTATGCCCAGGTCGTCGTGGACACCATGGGCTACGTGCGGCCCAACGACGCCAACACCCGCTATGACGTGGTGCTGCTGGGCGATGCCACCGCGCTGTCCGCCGCCGACCAGCTCGCCGCCGCCTTCCCACACGGCGTGGTGGACTGCGCCAAGGGCCGTGACCCCCAGAAGCTCGCCGAGCTGTTCCAGGAGTACGACAGCGCCAAGGTGGCCGGCGACGACGTGGTCGTGTGCGTGGGTTCCGACGAGCCGGTCGACCGCGAGTCCCTCGACGCGCTCGTGGCCACCATCGGGGCGCGCCGCCGCGTGTGGTTGGTCAACGCCCGCGTGTCCAGCGACTGGTGCAAGGAGGTCAACGACGCCCTTGCCGCGTGTGCGCAGGCCAATGACAACGTCACGCTCGTGGATTGGTTCACCACGTCCGAAGGCCACGCCGATTGGATGGGCGAGGACGGCAGCGACCTCACTTCGGCCGGCGCGCAGGCTTACGCGGACCTCATCGTGAACACCATGCACTACGACCCGAATGCCGCCGCGGCCCACGCCCAGGACTTCGAGGCCACCGGTACGGCCGTCCTGTCCGACGGAGAGACCGACTAGGCGGATCCGTCCGCGTCCACCTCCGTGCAGAGCAAGCGGCGCCTCCTGCCTTCGGGCTGGAGGCGCCGCGTCGTTAAGCCGAGCTGCGTGCGGGCGCTCTGCACGCGCCCAACCCAAAAGCATTTACGAGCATGCGTCGCAAGTCAAGACTGGTATCGTCGGGCGATTGTCCGATAATGGTGGAAAGCCTCCTGCGGCAACAAACTGGGTGAACCGACACGTTTTTTCAGGGGCCTAGATAGCGTTCCCAGTACAGATATCCTCCGTTGTTGAGGAAGCTGGAACAGGCGCCGAGGGCACCCACCTGGTATAGGTGGGTTCATTTCTGAAACCGCGGGGGGCGCCTTTGTGTCTCTCGACGGCGAACTGGTACCTGGTACAAGTTCGCCGTCCAGCGTTTGGGGGTGTCGCGCTACAATGGACGCCATGCGACCAGGGGGAGGCACCCATGGCAGACAG
>CACXFF010000056.1 GCA_902766805.1 uncultured Coriobacteriaceae bacterium
GACGACGCTGAGGTACAGCGCCATGAGCACGGGCAGCGACTTGGGCAGGAACGAGAGCATGGAGAACTGCTCCGGCTTGAGGTAGAGGTAGTTGGCCGAGGCGAAGCTCTGGTTGAGCATGAGGCTCGGGATCCCTATCGCTATGAGCATGCCGATGCACGCCAGGATGCCGCGCGGATGCGGCCGCATGCCGTGCACGAACATCATGTAGTACATCCCGTAGATGGGCAGCAGGTGCTCGCCCCAGAACTGGTAGTAGCGGAAGTACCCCGGCCCCGTCGTGGTGATGACGGCGGGGAAGAGCAGCGGCAGCAGGCTGAAGCTCATCGTCAGGAAGAAGGTCATGTCGAAGAGCAGCGGCGACTTCTTGAGCATCATGAAGATGAACACTATGCAGGTCCATTCGCATACCTGCAACGGCAGCCGGTCCATGAGCGTGTCCGAGAAGTCGGGCGCGGTGCCCACGTAGAGCAGGCGCCAGTAATAGCTCATCCCGCAGATGAAGCACACGAGGCCGTAGACGTAGCGGAAGGTCTCCTCGTGCCGCCACGCGCGCAGGCGCTCACGCTGCTTCCAGGTGACCACGATGGCGACTATGGTGAGCAGGATCGGGGCGAAATGCGCGAGCGACCACTGCACGAAGTCGCCTTCGGGCCCGTAGCCAAAGAAGCCTTGGTTGTAGAACACGATCGTCTGTGGTGTGCCTTGTAGTTCCACTATTCCCTGTCCTTTACTCCCTCGTTGATGTCCCACCTGCGCATGCTGCGCATGGCCATGAAATGGCTTACCACAGCATAGAGCAAGACGATGCCGACCGCGACGGTAAGTTCCAACGGGCCGTTCGCATAGGGGAAGCTGCGGTCTGGCGTGCTGATGAGCCCCAACGCCCTCAGCGCGAGCAGCGTGCCCGCGGGCAGGCCCAGCACGCACGCGAGGCCGGCGTAGAGCAGCGTCTGCCAGAGCAGGGCGGCCGACAGCTGCCGGTGCTCGAAGCCCAGGGTGCGCAGCACGCACAGCTCGCGCTTGCGCTCGAGCAGGTTGGCCTGCGTCACGTTGAACACCACGAGGGCGCCGATGGCGACGGCGAAGCTCGTGAGGATCCACGCCGACGTGTCGTAGGTCGCGTGCAGGCGCTCCGTGCTGCTGCGGAGCACGTCGGTGAAGATGGCGAACACGTAGTCGTCGCGCTCGGAGAGGGCCTGCATCAGGCGCTGCTGGTCTGCGGGGTCGACGCGGCAGATGACGCAGCCGATGCTGCCCTCGCCCAAATCCCGCATGGTCTCGAGCGACACGTACTGCACCCGGTTGCTGTCCTGTCGTGAGAGCGCCTCGACGCGTAGGCGCGCGCCCCGCAGCTCGACCGTGTCTCCCACGCCCACGCCCAGCTCCTGGGCCAGGTGCTCGTCGAGCACGATGCCGTGCGTGGGCACCGCGATACGCTCTCCGCGCGCGTCGTAGATGCCGATGAGGTCGCTGTCGGGCGCCACGGCGTTCACGGTCGCGTCGCAGGACCTGCCGTCGTGGGCGATGGGGCATGAGTAGAAGCCCACGCGCTGCAGGTCACGCACGTAGCCGAGCGCGCCGATCTGCGCGAGCGTCTGCTCGTCGGGCTCTTGGGAGAGGAACAGCTGGCAGTCGTAGCCGAGCCTTTGGTCGAACTCTTGGCGCACGAGGTAGTTCTTCGACGCGATGAAGGCCTGCGACGCGTAGATGATGGCCACCGACGCCGCGATGCACAGCACCGAGAAACCCGCGCGCAGGGGGTTGCGCAGCAGCGACAGGACGCCGAACTTGGAGAGCTCGTCGAGGCGCGCGGTGAGCGTGCGCACGGGCCGCGGTATGCGCGTGGTGGGCGGCACGGGCCGCGAGAGGGCCTCCGAAGGCTGGATGCGGGCGACGAGGCCGGTGCCGACGATGGTCGCGACCTGCACCACCGCCACGGTGAGCGCGATGGCCCACGCCAGCATCGCGCCGTCGAACTGGCGCTCGAAGGCCGGCAGGTGGAAGAAGTCCGCGTAATAGCCCGCCGTGTAGCTGACCACGGCCCAGCCCAGCGCGAGCCCCAACGGGATGGCGCCCAGGCTCACCAGCAGGCCGACGCTGCAGAACACGGCGCGCACCTGGCCCGTGCTTTGGCCCAGCGCGCGCATGATGCCGATGTTCACGCGGGACTGCCGGACCATGAGCGACATGAACAGGAAGGTCACCATGAGCACGATGCCAAAGAACAGGGCGGGGAGGTAGTAGGAGAGGGTCCTCAGGGGCACGACGTTGTTGTCGAGCCTGGTTTTGACCGGCGAGTCCTCATAGGAGAAGCTGCTCTTGACCTCGAGGGGGCTCAAGGCCGCGCGGGCCGCCGCGAGCGTGCGCTCCTGGTCGGCGCCCTCGTCGAACCAGAGCAGGACCTGGTTGTGGAAGGCGTCGTAGCCCTTCCATGTGCCCAGCTCGGCACGCGCCCGGTCCAGCTCGTCGCGCAGGCGGGAGAAGTCGATGAGCCCCTGCTGCCATTGGGACTCGGCGCTCTGGCGCCCGGCCGTCAGCTGGGCGTCCAGGCCGTCCAGGCTGGCCAATCCGTCGCGCGCCTGGGCCTCGTACTCGCCCAGCTCGGCCTGGGCCCCCTGTATGAGGTCGAGGGCCGCGAGGGCCTCTTGGAGCAGCTGGTCGGCCACATCTGCCTGGCCGGCCTGGAGCTGATCGAGGGCGGCGAGCGCCGCTGCCTGCAGCTGGTCGAACGCCGCCAGCAGCTGCCCCACCGTCTCGATGGGGCCAATGCCGCCTCCCAGCGCGTCCTGCAGCGCGTCGGCGCAGGCCTCAACTTCCCGCAACAGCTCCAGCCAATCCTCGGACGTGGTGTCCGTGAGGGTTAGGAGCCTCTCGGCCCAAGCCCGCAGGTCATGGGTGACGACCAGGTCGTAGAGCTCCTGGCAGTTCGACGCGGCGGCCTGCAGGGACTCCGCCGTGACCGCGGCGCCCGTGTAGCGCTCGATGCAGCGCGCCAGCTCCTGGCCCGCCTCCGACTCCCGCGCCGCCTCGTCGCCCGCCTCGATGCGTTGGGCCAGCTCCAGCGAGGCCGGGTCGCTCAGCACGCGCTGGTCTGCCTCGACGGCGTCGATGCTCGCGAGCAGGGCGAGCGCCACGTCGTGCGGCGTGCCCGAGAGGCTGGGGGCGATGCCGTAGCGGTCGCAGAGCGCCCAATACGCGCGCAGCGCCTGCGCCTGGTCGGCCAAAGCGGAGAGCCCGGTGTCGGGGTCCAGCTGCCTGAGGACGCCTGCCACGCGCTGGACCTGCGCGTTCTCCAACAGGTTCACCAGGGCTTGCGCCTGGGCGAGGCCCGCCTCGAGCTCGGCCAGCGCGTCGTCGGCCTGTCCGAGCCGCGCGATGAGGCGCGCGAGGTCCTGGGTCATGGACGCCAGGCGTTCGGGCTCGATGAGCTCGGCCGCCTGGCTCTGCCGGAGGTCTTCCTGCAGCCCTTCGGCCGTGGCCTGCGCGCCTGCGAGCTTGCGGCGGGCCGTCTGCAGCAGCTGGCGCAGCTGCGCGAGATCGGGCGCCTCGTCTGTGAGCCCGGCGATCCAATCCCGCGCCACGCCCTCCTCCGTGTCCAAGACCGCCTGCGCCCGGGCGAGCAGCGCGAGCGCCTCGCGCACTTCCCGGAGCTGGCCCGCGAGCTGATCCTGCGCCGCCTGCAGCTCCTCGAGCGCCTGCTCGTAGGCTTGGCGCGCCTGCGCTTGGGCGTCTGCCAGCTCGGCCTCGCGTTGGGCGAGCTGTGCCGTGGCCTGCTCGTGCTCGGGGTTCGGCTCGCGTGCCACGAGGCTGACGGGGACGTACACGGCGCCAAAGTCGGAGTTCAGGGCGCTCAGGTCGTCGAGTGCCCGCACCGACAGCGTCTCGGGGGCGCTGACGAGCGCCTCCACCACGCAGCTGCGGTAGGACCCGTCGACGCGGACGCGCAGCTCGTCGCCCGCCCGGATCTCGTTGTCCCGGGCGAATTCGCACTCCACCAGCACGGCGTCGCGCCCCTGTGTGGGGGCCGACTCCCACACCACGAAGCGCTGCCAGTCGTCCGGGGCATAGGTCATGGCGCGTATGGAGAGCACGCGCTCGTTGGGGCCAATCATGACGGTGTTGGCGACCATGCGCGCGTCGACGTGCTTCACGCCCGCCACCGCCTCGAGGCTGCCGACCATGTCGTCGGCGGTCAGTTCGGTCGTGATGCTGGCGTCATAGTAGCGGTACGCGCGCAGGTAGTCCTCGGTGGAGCGCTCGAGCGAGAGGCAGCCGCCCGACATGCCCACCATGACGGCTATGCCCAAGGCACAGGTGGCCAAGACCGCCAGCAGGGGCTTCCAGAATCTCTTGATGAGCGCCTTGGCCATCATGGGTGGCTACCAGCTGATGTCGCGTGCCGAGAGGGGAGACGGATTGCTCTCCGTGCGGGTGATCCGTCCGTTGCGCATCCACACCGTGCGGTCGGCCATGCGGCCAACCTCCTGCGTGTGGGTGACGATGACCACGGTCTTGCCCAGCTCGCGGGCCACGCCCTCGAGGATGGACAGCGTCTGCCGGCCCGTCTCGTAGTCCAGCGCGCCCGTGGGCTCGTCGCAGAGCAGCAGGCGGGAGCGTTTGGCGAGGGCGCGCGCGATGGAGACACGCTGCTGCTGTCCGCCGGAGAGCTGGGAGGGGTAGCTGTCGCACTTGTCCTGCAGGCCGACGAGCTCCAGGGCCTGCTCGGCGCTGCGCGGACGGGCCTTGTCGGCGGTGAGCCGCACGTTCTCGAGGGCCGTGAGCTCGCCGATGAGGTTGAACGACTGGAACACGAAGCCGACGACCTCGCGCCGGTAGCGCGTCATGCTCCGGTCGCCTTCGGCGTGGATGTCGCGCCCCTCGTAGAGCACCCGGCCGCTGTCAGGCCGGTCCATGCCGCCCATCATGTTGAGCAGGGTCGTCTTGCCGCTGCCGCTGCTCCCGAGGATGGCGAGCAGCTCGCCGTCGCCCACGGACAGGTCGACGTTGGCCAACGCCTCGACCCGCGCTTGGCCGCTGCCGTACGCCTTGCACACGCCCTGTATGTCTAGCACCGTCTGCTCCCGTACCGTCTGCGTCTCTACACGTTTCTCTATTGTACGTGCTCTTGTAACCCCAGAGCCGAAGGCTTCCGGGTAACGCGTCCCTTGTTACCCCAGAGCCGAAGGCTTCCCGGTAACAAGGGGACGGGCGGTATCGGGAGAGCGGCTGGTCAATGCCACAGGCCTGCATCTGCTCGGTTTGCTATAACTGAGGTGTTCAACAGGGGGTTCACAACGGAGGTTCGCAGTCCAAACGTACGGGTGGTGATATGACTCAAGAGGCACACAAACGGCGGCTCCAGGACACGCTGATCATCTCGGGCACCGGGGTGCTCGCGTTCAGCATATGGACCTTGGCCAAGACCGCGCTGGTGCTCGCGCTCATCGACGAGAGGATGCTGCTCAGCGTCGTCTTCCTCGGAGCGGGCATCCCGCTGTCCGTGTTCTACCTCGTGATCGGCCTGCTCCTGCTCATCGACATCTCAGCGCGCGCGTTCGTGGGCGTGTCGGCGCGCGCGGAGGGCAACGGCAAGAAGAAGGGCAACGCCTATCTGGTCGTCGCGGCGCTCGCTGCGTTGGGCAACGCGCTGACGGCCATCGTCGTGATGTCCGGGGCGATCTCGACGCTGACCGTCCTGGATGTGGTGGTCGCGGCGGCCATCGAGCTGACCTCGCTCGCGGCGTTGGCGATGGTCGTGTACTGCGCCATCAGCTTGCGGCGCATGGGAAGAGCGACGGGTTAGGCGGGCGGCATGGAGAGAAGCTTCCACTACTACGGCACCTACAGCGCGGCGCTGATCGCGGGATACACGCACGAGGAGAGCCTGGGTCTGTGCCACAGCGCCTTCCTCGTCGACAAGTGCTCGAAGACCTTCCTCGAGCGCATCGGCGGACCGATCTCCGCTGCCACGACGCAGCTCCCGGTAGAGATGGCCTCCGCGCGCACCGACCCCGTGGGCCGCGCGGACATCACGCGCATCTGGTCGTCGTTCCACTTCCTGCCCTACGACCTCTATGCGGACGTGGACAAGGGCGGCCAGAGTTACCGTGACAAGTTCCGGATGATCTGCGGCCCGAACGGCAGCTTGGTCGCGGACACCGTGGCTTTGGCCCAGGGCAAGGACGTGCAGGCGGTCGGCTTGGCCATGCACGTGCTGGCTGACACCTGGGCGCACCGCTATTTCGCCGGCACGCCGTCGCTCGTCATCAACAACACGAACCGCTTCTTTGTCGAGCTCGTCCCCGACGGGGAGGGCGGCTACGTCGAGCGGCCCGTGAAGTTCATCCACAACCCGGCACAGCCCGACGATTTCGACCAGGGCGTCTACACCAACACGGTCTACCAGCCCAGCGAGCACACCATCATGAACCTGGGCCACGGGCGCTGCGGCCACCTGCCCGACTACAGCTTCATCCGCTACCGCTACGTGCCCGCCTGGAACGACTACGAAGAGGTGCTCAAGGACAACCCCGCCGAGTACTATCAGGCGTTCACGCAGATGGTCTATGCCATGCGCTGCCTGCGCGGCGTGGACGGGCCGTTCCAGACCGACATCTACGCCACGGACGTGGTGGCGCCCTACGAGCAGACCATTCGCGGCATCCTGGAGAAGCGCCAGCCAGCGGAGGGCGCCATCGAAGACTGGCGCGCGTTCGGGCAGGGGCTCTCGGGCGAGACGCTGCCCGACTTCGACCTGGACGCCCACGTGCAGGAGTACGTGGACGCCCCGCCAGACGGCAAGGATGCCACGTACCTGGGCAAGTTCATCCTGGCCGCGCTCGCGCACAAGGGCATGGTCGTGAACCGCGTGTGGACGTCGGGCAATCCCTTGGCGGGACGCTCCATTGACTACGAGACGAGCGGCTTCGCGGGGATACGGGACTTCCTGCCGCTCATTGGGTACCTGAGGAGGGGTGGCGGCCGTGACTAAGCTGCAGCGCTTCGGGAGCTTCCTCGTCGGCCTGGCCATGATGGCCTGTGGCGTGGCGCTCTGTCTCGATCCAAAGAACGGACTTTTCGCCGTGGCGCTCGTGCTGAGCCTCTCGCTCGTGCTCTACGGGGTGCGCGCCCTGGTGTATTACCTCACGATGACGCGCCACATGGCGGGAGGCCTGTCACTGCTGTTCATCGCGGTCATCGCCCTCGACATCGGTGCGTTCGCGCTCGTGTTCCTCGACAACCCCAAGCTCTCCATCGTGCTGTTCCTCGTCGGGCACAACGCCTACACGGGCGTCTTGGCCATAGCGCGCGGCATCGAGTCGAGGCTCTTCAAGTCGCACTGGGTCATGAACGTGCTGCACGGGCTCGTGAACCTTGCGCTCGCGGCGGCGTGCGTCGCGTTCGTCGGCTCGGATGAGGTCGTCATCGCGATCTTTTGCATCGGCCTGTTCTACGCTGCCCTGACCCGCATCGCGTCGGCGTTCCAACCCACGGAGATCATCTACATCCAATGACGATCGCCTGGAGCCGATACGGCCAATGAATAACGGCGGCGCACTTGTACCGGATACAAGTGCGCCGCCTTCATGCGTGGCTTGAGGGTGGCTCGCTTGCACCAGGTACAAGCGAGCCACCCGCGCGCTTACTGCTCGCGCCTCTTGCGCAGCAGGCTGACGGCCACGAAGCTCGCGCCCGCGAGGAAGAGGGCGGCGATGGCCGTCAGGGGAGCAGAGTCCCCGGTGCTCGGTGTCGAGCTGCTCTTGGTGCTGGTAGAGCTGGTAGAGCTGGTAGAGCTCTTGGTGCTCGTCGACGACGAGCTGGAGCTGCTCGAGCCCGACGACGCAGCGGAGACGGTGAACTCAGCCGTCGCGACGCCGTCGTCGAACAGCGCGGCGACCGTGTGCGTGCCGACGCTCAGCGACTCGAGGTAGCTGGGTGCGAGCGTCAGGACTACGCTGCCCTTGGCCGCGCTGTAGTCCACGTCCCGCTCAAGCTTGACGCCATCGACGTAGGCGGACAGGAAGTGTGCGAAGGTCACGTCGCTCTCTCCCTCGTCGCTGCGCTTGATGGTGAGGGTGAGTCCCTTCTGGGAGCCCTTGGTCCAACGAGAGCCGTCACCGGAGACGACGGTGTAGAGCCCCTCGTCGAAGATGATCGCGGTGGTCGTCTCGACCGCGCTGTCGGCATGGCTCGCGTCGCCGACGACCTTGTAGGAGATCGTGTATTCGCCGACGTTCGTTGCCGTGGGCAGCTTGCTGCTGAACGTGCTGCCGTCGAGCGAGTACTGCAGCTCGCCGCCCTCGGCGGTGCCGGGGAGCACGAGCTCCTGGGGCGCGCCCGTGCGGATCAAGAACAGGCCGACGGGCTGGTCGACGACGGTGGCCACGGGCGCGGGGAACTGGGCCTTCTGGTAGGCGTTCAGGGTCTGGCCAGCGCTCTGGGGCTGCAGGGCCGTCTTGCCCTCGCTGCCGGCGAGGTTCGTCCACGCCATGCCGCCAATCTCGTTCTTCACGAGCGTGTTCTCGCCAAAAGCGCCGGCCGCACCGCTCGTGACCAGGGACGCCACGCCCTTGCCGATCTCGACCGACTCGTTGGCCTCGATGCCGATGCCCTTGCTGCCAGTCGCGAGCGCCTGCACGCTGCCGCCGGCGATGGTCATGGTGCCGCGGCACGCGCCTCCCACGCTGATGCCCAGGCCGTCGTCGGCGCTGGCCTCGGCGACGAC
>CACXFF010000057.1 GCA_902766805.1 uncultured Coriobacteriaceae bacterium
CCTGCGCCGCAAGCAGGACGCGGGCGCCGACTTCCTCGTCTCGCAGCTGTTCTTCGACAACGAGTACTTCTTCCGCTTCCGCGAGGAGTGCAGCCGTGCGCGCGTGAAGATTCCCGTGTGCGTGGGCATCATGCCCTTCACCAGCACCAAGCAGATCCAACGCATGGCGTTCACCTGCGGCGCCACGATTCCCGCGCGCGTCATCAAGCGCCTGGTGCGCGCGGGCGACGACGAGGCCGCGCAGCGAGCCGCCGGCATCGCGTATGCCTGCGAGCAGCTGAGGGGCTTGGCCAGCGAGGGCGTCGACGGCCTGCACGTGTACGCGATGAACCGACCCGAAGTCGCCCGTGCCGCCTACGACACGCTGTGTGACTGCGGCTACCTCCATGGCTGACGCCCAAGTCCGCGGCATCATCCCGCCGCAGCGGGCGAGCTATGTCATCGATGCCATCGACAGGGGAGAGGTCCTGCGCTACCTGGGCTATCGCGGCCAAGCCATCACGCCCGAACTGGACGCGCGCATCGACACGGTGATCGGCACGTGCCTAGAGGAGTGCCAGCCCCGCGGGATCTGGGCCGTGTTTGGGCGGGCCGACGCACAGGGAGGCGAGCAAGGACAGCCCGAGGGCGTGGCCTTGGCCGGTGCGCGCCTGGTGCTGCCGGGCGCCGACATCGCACGACACCTGGACGGAGCCTGTGCCATCGCGCTCATGAGCGTGACCTTGGGCATGGCCTCCGAGCGCGCCCTGCAGCGCCTGGCCCTCACCAACCCCATGGACCAGGTAATCTTCGACGCGGCGGCCAATGCGCTGGTAGAGCGTGCGGCCGATGCGGCGGAGGCCCAGCTGGTGGCCCACGCCCACGCGCAGGGGCTCTACACCAACGACCGCTACGCCCCGGGCTACGGCGACCTGCCGCTCACGGTGCAGGCGCCGTTGCTCGACGCGTTGGACGCGCGCAAGGCGCTCGGCGTGACGCTCACGCCCTCCAACATGCTGGTGCCGTCGAAGAGCGAGACCGCCGTGTTGGGCCTCTTCACGCAGCCGCCAGCGCGCCGCGAGGGAGGCATGTGCGGCGTCTGCGCCATGTCCGACTTCTGCACGCTGCGCAGCCAGGGCCTCTTCTGCCGCCGTTGACGCGTGGCACCGGGCTGCCAGCGCACGGCCGCCCACCCACGCAGACGGCGGGCGCGTTGGTACCAAAGAGACGTGGTCTTTTTGGTACCAAGCCGGCATCCGCGCGCAAGCGCTCCTGTTCGCGCGGCCGTAACACGGGTGAGGTATCGTTGCCGCTATCTGCCCGCCTTTTGGCCGAAAGGTTTCCACCATGAGCGACGCCGCCGTCTCGCTGCCCACCACGACCCCCGCCGGCCATCGTTGGACCCGCAGCCTGCGGGTGGCCGACGAGCACCTGTCCCGTGTGCTCGCGGGCGAGGAGCGGCTGGTGTTCGACGGCGCGATGGGCACACAGCTGCAGGCGCGCGGCTTGGCGGCAGGGGAGACGCCCGAGCTGCTCTGCCTGAGCAACCCCGACCAGATCACCGAGATCCACGCCGCCTATGTCGCCGCGGGCAGCGAGGCCGTGACGACGAACACCTTTGGTGCCAATCGGCTCAAGCTCGCCGGGCAGGCCAGCGTGGACGAGATATTCGCGGCGGCCATCGCCTGCGCCCGTGCCGCGGGACCGCGCTACGTCGCTGCCGACATCGGCCCCACGGGCGCCCTGCTCGAGCCCATGGGCACCCTGTCGTTCGACGAGGCCTATGAGCTCTTTGCCGAACAGGCCATCGCCGCCGAGCGCCACGGCGCGGACCTCTGCGTGATAGAGACCTTCGCTGACTTGGCCGAGGCCAAAGCCGCGCTGCTCGCCGTGCGCGAGAACACGAGCCTGCCGGCCTTCGTGACCATGACCTTCGGCGAGGACGGCCGCACCTTCCTGGGCACCACGCCCGAGATTGCTGCGGTCACGCTAAGCGCAGCGGGCGCCCAGGTCATCGGCATCAACTGTTCCCTGGGGCCTGCGGACGTCGCCCCGCTCGTGGCGCGCATGGTGCCCTATGCCCGCGTGCCGGTCATGGCCCAGGCCAACGCCGGCCTGCCCGAGCTGCACGACGGCGTGACCAGCTATTCCATCACGCCGCAGGAATACTGTGCCGCCGTAGGGACGATGGTCGAGGGCGGCGTGAGCGTGGTGGGCGGTTGCTGTGGCACCACGCCCGATCACATCGCGGGCGAACGCGCCTTGCTTGCGGAGCTGCCCGCACCGAGCGCCCGCGCGCAGGCGTCCCAGCCCTTCACCTGCGCCTCGGCCCAACGCCTGGTGGAGCTGCGCCCCGGCGCGGTCGGCGTCATCGGCGAGCGCATCAACCCCACGGGCAAACGCCGCCTGAAGGAGGCCCTGCGTTCGGGCCAGCTCGACTACGTGCTCTCCGAAGCCATCGCGCAGGACGAGGCGGGCGCCCAGCTGCTCGACGTGAACGCCGGCCTGCCAGAGATCGACGAGCGCGCCATGATGCTGCGTCTGGTGCGCGAGGTGTCGGCCGTGTCGACCTGCCCCCTGCAGGTGGACTCAGCCACGCCCGAGGTCATCGAGGCCGCGGTGCGCGCCTATCCCGGCAAGCCCGTCATCAACTCGTGCAACGGCAAGGAGGAGTCCCTGCGCGCGGTGGTGCCCATCGCCAAGCACTACGGCTGCGCGCTCGTGGGCCTCACGATCGACGAGGACGGCATCCCGCCGACTGCTGAGGGGCGCCTGGCCGTGGCACGTCGCATCGTGGCCGCTACCGACGCCGCGGGCATCCCGCGTGCCGACGTCCTCATCGACTGCCTCACCATGGCGGTCTCCACCGACCAATCCGCTGGCTTGGCCATCTTGGACGCCGTGCGTCTGGTCAAACGCGAGCTGCCGGGCGTGCGCACGGTGTTGGGCGTGTCCAACATCTCGTTTGGCCTGCCCTACCGCGAGCTGCTGAACGCGACCTTCCTCACGGCTGCTTTCGCCGCGGGACTCGACTTGGCCATCATGAACCCGCTCTCGCAGCGCTTCATGGACGTGGTGCACGCCTGGCGCGTGTTCAACGGCGAGGACGAGCACGAAGACGCCTACGTGCGTGACTATGCCGACCGCGCGCGTCGGGACCAAGAGGCCAAACGTCCCGCCCTGGACACGGCCAAACTCAGCGTGGCGCTCGACGCCCTGAACGCGTTGGCGGCCGATGCGGGGATGGAGCTGACCACCGCTGCCGCGCCGCAGGCCGCGCCCGCGTCCGTGAGCCCGACAGACGCCGCGCCTGGTGCCCAGACGCCGGCCGACCGCGTGCGCCAGGCGGTGCTCGAAGGCCGCAAAGATCCCGTTGCCGACGGTGTGTCTGCCCTGTTGGACGCCGGAGCGGAGAGCCTGCAGCTCATCGACGACGTGCTCATCCCCGCCTTGGACGAGGTTGGCAAGCGCTTCGAGGCGGGGACCTTCTTCCTGCCGCAGCTCATGGCTTCCGCCGAGGCCGCCAAAGCGGGCTTCGACGTGATCCGCGCGCGGGGCGCCAGCGCGGGCGTGGCCTCGAAGGGGCGCATCGCCTTGGCGACGGTCAAGGGCGACATCCACGACATTGGCAAGAACATCGTGCGCATGCTGTTGGAGAACTACGGCTACGAGGTGGTGGACCTGGGGCGCGACGTGGATCCGCAGGACTTCGTGGATACGGTGGTGGAGCACCACATAGAGCTCGGCGGCCTGTCAGCCCTGATGACCACGACCGTCCCGGCGATGGCGCAGACCATCGAGCTGCTGCACGACCAAGCGCCTTGGTGCAAGGTCATGGTGGGCGGCGCGGTGCTCAACCCCGAGTATGCCGAGATGGTCGGCGCGGACTTCTACGCCAAGGACGCCAACGAGTCGGCGCGCATCGCGGGGGAGGTCTTGGGCGCGGGAGAACAGTAAGGTGCTGAAAAAGATATGCCGCTGGGGGTATTCGCGTGTAATACCTAGGAACTCGGGGGTATAAGTGACCGAAGTAGGCTACAGCGCTTTGGAGTATTGATGCCAGCCCTGCTGGCAGGCAAGGAGACCATCATGGTTGAAGAGATCACCACCGCTACGTTTGACGACGTCGTCAAGGGCGACACCCCCGTTCTCGTGGACTTCTGGGATACGTGGTGCGGTCTGTGCCGCGCCCTTTCCCCGATCATCGACGAGTTGTCCGACGAGATCGACGGCATTGAGTTCTACAAGTGCAACGTGGACGAGAACCAGGAGCTCGCGATGCGCTTCGGCATCATGTCCATCCCCACCATCATGGTGTTCAAGGCTGGCGAGCCCATCTTCAACAGCGTGGGCGCCGCTCCCAAGGGCAAGCTGAAGGCCGAGCTGGAGAAGCTCACCGCCTAAACCCGCTCGCATACGCCAGGGCTAGGAACTGTACGGGACGTCCGCCATGGGCGTCCCGTTCTTGTGTGTCTCTGTACGGGAAGCCAAGGCCTCCCTGTGCGCTGCTGCGCGGGACCGCCCGCTCGTTTACCATGGAGTCCGACCCCGTGACCCGGAGGACCCCATGGCCAGTGACCTCGTGCGCTTTTCTGTGACCATTCCCCAGACGCTCCTGACGGAGTTCGATGCCTATGCCGCTCGTCGTGGCACGGTGGCCAACCGTTCCGAGGCGCTGCGCGACCTCATGCGCGAGAAGCTTGTGGAGGAGGACCTGCGCACCCCCGAAGAAGAGGTCGTGGGCTCGATCACCATGGTGTACGACCACCACACGCCCGACCTCACGCGCAAGCTCGACGAGATCCAGCACGCCTACATACACGAGATCGTATCGGCGATGCACGTGCACCTGGACCACAACAACTGCCTGGAGATCATCGCCGTACGCGGCAAAGGCGAGGCCGTCTATCGTCTGGCAGACTGCCTGCTCGGCGTCAAGGGCGTGGCGCACGGCCAGCTCACCTGCACGGCCACGGCAGGTGTGATGCGCGCGGCGCTGCCCCACCTGCACGATCACGGCGAGCACGACCACCACGCGCACGACCATGACCACCAGCACGCGCATCACGCGCATGATCACGGCGAGCACGATCACGACGACCACGCGTAACACCAGCGCGACCACCCGCCCCGACGACTTCCACGCCCCGACGCCCGTGCGGCAGACCTGAGTTGGCCCCAGACGCCCGCCTGCGTTAAGCTGTATGGGTCCTCACGCAAAAGGAGACTACATGGAACCCA
>CACXFF010000058.1 GCA_902766805.1 uncultured Coriobacteriaceae bacterium
CGGCCAATGGGGAACCCAAACGTGACTTTGTGCGTTTGGGTGCGGCCAGCCGGGTACGCAAACGTCACTCTGGCCGTTTGGCTGCAGGCATGCGCGCAAGGTGGGGCACGCCAAAAAAGCGCCCGGAGCCGAAACTCCAGGCGCTGTGCTGCGTCGTGGCCACTGTGGGCTAGTTATCCTTCTTCTCCTCCTCCGGCTTGGGCGGCAGGCCCTTGGTCGGGCTGTTCTCACCCACCGTCTCGAAGTAGACGAAGTGAGCATTGACCTTCACCGCTCCGGCGCCGGACGTGTTCGACTGCTGCTTGGCCGTGTCGTCGGTGAGCTGCAGCGAGTCGATCATGCTCGGATAGCTTCCAGAGTAGATGTTCTGGAGGATGGCTTTGGCCTCATCGTAGCTAGCGCACTCGAACGAAAGGCTTGCGCCGCGGGCGATGAGCCCCTGGTCGGTCCAATACAGATCATCGAAGGAAAGCGTGTAGCTACTCGCAGCACCCAAGACCGTGCGCAGCTCGGCCATGACGTTCTTGAGGTTGTCGTACTCGGGCAGCTTGAGCGGCTCGATGCCCTGCGCCTTGTACGCGGCGAGGGTTGCCTCGATCTGGTCCTTGCGCTTCAAGCGGGTCTGATCGATCGTGATGGTGTCCTCCGCCGTCTGCTGCTCGCTCTGGATCTGCGCGACCTGGTCGTTCACGCTCACAAAGACGAAGCGGTACCACAGAAGTCCGACAGCGATGACGAGAAGGACGGCAAGCATGATCTTCTCGCGATTGGAGAACGTGTACTTAGGCATCTGGTCCCTCCCCTAGCCGCGCGTGCCCGCGAGCACGTCGTGGCCGTTGGTGTCCAGGCCCGAGAACAGGTCGGACTGCGTGTAATTGCCCGACTTGTCATCGGGGCGCTCCGTGACGAACACGACGGTCATCTCGGCGGTCACCTGCGAGGCATCCGCCTTGTCCTCGGTTTTGGCCGTGGACACCGACACCGACTGTGCCAGCGGGAATTCGTTCACTTTGCTCGCGATGTCGCCCACCACGTCGAGCGTGGTGTTGCTCAGCGAGTAGGTGAGCACGCCTTGGCTCAGGTTGATGGCGCTCACCGTGGCATACGGCTTGACGTAGGTCTCGGTAAGGGAGAGGACGTCGTCGACCGTCACCGCCGCATTCAGGTAGTTGTTGGAGTACTTGGCGTACTCTTCTTCCATGGCGTCTACGCCCACGAGCTGGGACTCTATCTCGCTGAGACGCGCCTGGGTCTGCTCCAGCGAGGCGCGGGCGGCATTCACGCGCGCGAACTGGTCCAGCACGCCGAACTTGATGAAGGCCACGAGCAACAGCGCGCCCAACACGCCCAGCAGGATGAGCGTAGTGGGGTTCTTGGCGCCATTGCGCGCAAGAGGCTGGTACATGTTCATCGTGGTCTTGGACGGAAGGTCGCTCTCGCTCAGACCCTCCTTTTTGGAGAAGATGCCCTTGATGTCCTTGAAGTTGATCTGCTTGTTCAGGTTCACTGCCATGTCTACATCTCCTCACCTTCGAGCAGGCCCGCATAGGAGAGGCAGCAGGACGGTGCAATCTCGATGTCGCGCGCATCACTCTTGAACATCACAGACGCCAGCTGAACGGGCAGGTCGAAGCTCTCGCGCATGGTGTCAACCAGCTGCGGAATCTGCGAACCGCCGCCCACGAGCATCATCGACTCGATGTTGGCGTCGGGGTTGGAGAAGTTGTAGAAGTTCACGATCTTGTTGACCTCGAGAGCCAAGCGATCGTAGATGGCCGTGACCTCGGGCGTGTCCAACATGCCGTGGAAATTGGTGAACTTGTAGGTGGCTGCGGTGTGACGGTCCACGTTGGCGAGCTCGGCGATGGTCTGGTCGATCTCGATGCCGCCAAGGTCGATCGTACGCAGCGCCTGGAACTTGACGCCGTTGAACAGCAGCACGGACGTGCTGGTGTAGCCGATGTCGACGAAAACGGTGGAGTTGTTGGCGAGGACGGGGTAGGCCTGGTAATAGTGGCGCAGCAGGCGCGTGTACGCCATGGGTGCCGGCATGACGATGCGCAGGCGGAAACCCGCCTTGCGCAGAATCTCCTCGCGCTCGTCCACCAGCGACAAACGGCAGGCCGCGGCGAAAAGCTCCATCTGGACGACCTTGTCGGTGGGCTCTCCCGTGTCCGGGTCGGCCTCATAGACGATCTCGTCCACCGCGTAGTCAAAGACCCATTCCTCGGGGTCGCCATCGATGAAGTCGCGGAACTCATACGGTAGGTTGATGCGCAGCTCTTCCTCGGACATCGGCGGAAGAGTCACGTGGCGGAAGAACGCGTTGGACTCGGCCAACACCAAGATGCAGTCCTTGGTCTTGATGTTCTCCTCGACACGGACCTGTTTGAGGAACTCCGCCATCGTCCCCGGAGAGACGAGTTCGTCCTCTGACACCATGTGATCCGGAAGGCGGCGCGAGACGAAACGCATACCCGACGCGTCGCGTACGGCAATCTTGACGTTGCCGTTACCGATATCAATCCCCAGATAGTTCGTCTTGCGTGGCACGACTGCCCCCTCGTTACAAACGTACAGACGTGGTCATGTTACTTGAAATCGCCTATGCATGCGACGGTATTTCGGCTAGCCCCATGATAGTGCGCGCGTCGACGCCAATGCCGCGGAGAGGCGCTGAAGCATCAGGCGCCTTCCGCAAGTGGCA
>CACXFF010000059.1 GCA_902766805.1 uncultured Coriobacteriaceae bacterium
ATCTGCTGGTCGGTCACCCGCAAGATGGGCGGCACCGAGATGCTCGGCATCGTCATGGGCCTCACGCTCGTTTCCAGCCAGCTGCTCAATGCCTACGCCGTGCCCGGCGCCACCGAAGAGACGTGGGCGCAGTACAGCTGGGACTTCGGATTCGCCCAGGTGCACATGGTCGGCTACCAGGCGCAGGTCATTCCCGCCATCTTGGCAGCGATCACGTTCAACTACCTTGAGAGATTCTTCAAGAAGATAACCCCGTCCATCATCCAGATGATCGTGGTGCCCTTCTGCTCCATCCTGCTCGGCGTCATGGCCGCGCACTTCGTCCTCGGCCCCATCGGCTGGGCCCTCGGCAGCGCCGTGTCCTCCGTCGTCCAGGCGGGCATCACCGGCAACTTCCGTGTCATCTTCGGCGCCATTTTCGGCGGCGTCTACGCTCCGCTCGTGATCACTGGTCTGCACCACATGACCAACGCCATCGACCTCCAGCTCATCGCCGACTACGGCGGCACCATGCTCTGGCCGATGATCGCCCTGTCCAACATCGCCCAGGGCTCCGCAGTCCTGGCCATGATCGTCCTGCAGAAGAAGGACGAGCGTGCCGAGCAGGTCAACATCCCCGCGTCCCTGTCCTGCTACCTGGGCGTCACCGAGCCCGCCATCTTCGGCGTGAACCTCAAGTACGTCTTCCCGTTCGTCTGCGCCATGATCGGCTCCTCCTGCGCCGGTCTGCTCTCCTGCCTGTTCTCCTGCACGGCCAACGCCATCGGCGTCGGTGGCCTGCCCGGCATCCTCGCCATGCAGCCCCAGTCCATGCTGCCCTTCGCGCTGTGCATGGCCGTCGCCATCGCTGTGCCCTTCGCCCTGACCTTCGTGGTCGGCAAGCGCAACGGCATCGACAAGCAGGCCGAGGCTGCCGCCCAGGAAGCCGCGCTGCTCGAGGCCGAAGAGGCCGCGCACGCTGCCGCCGTGGCCGCGCTCCCCACGACCGTCGAGGCCGTGGACGCCGCTGGCACCCTCGCCGCTCCCATGAACGGCACCGCGGTCGACATGGCCAGCGTCTCCGATCCCGTCTTTGCCAGCCTGGCCATGGGCCGCGGCGTGGCCATCGAGCCGAGCGACGGTGCCGTGTACAGCCCCGTCTCCGGTAGCGTCACGATGCTCGCCGACACTGGTCACGCCATTGGCCTGCTCGCCGACGACGGCGCCGAGATCCTGATCCACATCGGCATCGACACCGTCGAGCTCGCTGGCAAGCCCTTCACGCCCAAGGTCTCTTCGGGCCAGCGCGTGACCGCCGGTCAGCTGCTCATGGTCGCCGACCTGGACGCCATCGAGAAGGCGGGCAAGCCCACGACCACGATGGTCATCGTCACCAACACCGATGACTTCAAGGCCGTGGAGCCGACCCTTGGCACCGTGAAGGCCGGCGCGGCTGTGGTCAAGCTCACCAAGTAACCCCTCGGGCACACAAGCCCCGCACGGCCCAGGAGGGGGTGTCCATGGCGGCCGCCCCCTCCTTTCGCAAAGGACGAGAACGCGCGAGCTTTCTTTTGGCCTCACGAGGCCCTCGTCGGCAGGATGTCGGCCTCTGCAGGCGAGCTGCACCACCCGCTGTGCAGCCCTCCTTTCCTGGTTCGGTCGCCCATGACCTGTCGTGGGTGACCGAACACCCTTTGTCTGCAACCTGTCCGCTCACTATCATCGGGTCAAGCGACCCAAAGGAGCATCACCATGAATCCCCGTGCGCAAGAACTCGGCAACCTTGTGGCCTACCAGATCTACATCCGGTCGTTCCAGGACTCCGACGGCAACGGCATCGGCGACCTCCGCGGCATCACCTCCCGGCTCGACTACCTCGCCGGCTTGGGCATCGACCTGCTGTGGATCACGCCGTTTTTCCCGAGCCCCCAGGCGGACAACGGCTATGACGTGTCCGACTACTGTGCGATCGAGCCGCTCTTTGGCACGATGGATGACTTCGTGGAGCTGGCGCGCCAGGCGCGCGAGCGCGGCATCACGCTGATGCTGGACATGGTGTTCAACCACACCTCCACCAGTCACGAGTGGTTCCAGCGCGCGCTGGCGGGCGACCCCACCTACCTGGCCTACTACAAGTTCGTGGACGCCGCGCCTGACGCCACGGCCGACAACCCGGGTGAGCCGCCCACCAACTGGGTCTCCAAGTTTGGCGGCAACGCGTGGGAGTATGTGCCCGCGCTGAACAAGTGGTACCTGCACCTGTTCGACGTCTCCCAGGCCGACCTCAACTGGGACAACCCCGCCGTGCGTGCCGAGCTCGTGAACGTGCTGCGCTTCTGGCGCGACAAGGGCGTGGACGCGTTCCGCTTCGACGTGGTCAACCTCATCTCCAAGCCCGAGGTCCTGGAGAACGACTACGAGGGCGACGGGCGACGCTTCTACACGGACGGCCCGCACATCCACGAGTTCCTGCAGGAGATGGTGGCCGAGGCGGGCATCGGCGCCTGTGTGACCGTCGGCGAGATGAGCTCTACCTCGCTCGACAACTGCGTGGGCTACACCAACCCCGCCCGCGGCGAGCTGTCACAGGTCTTCAGCTTCCACCACCTCAAGGTGGACTATCCGGACGGCGAGAAATGGGCGCTCGCTCCCGTGAACGTGCCCCAGCTACGCGAGCTGTTCCGCACCTGGCAGGAAGGCATGCAGGCGGGCGACGGCTGGAACGCGCTCTTTTGGTCCAATCACGACCAGCCGCGTCCCAACTCGCGCTTCGGCGACAGCGAGGGGCACTGGTACGAGAGCTCCACGCTCATGCCCACCTGCACGCACTTCATGCAGGGCACGCCCTACATCTATCAGGGCGAGGAGCTGGGCATGACCAACCCCGACTTCACCAGCATCGACCAGTACCGTGACGTGGAGTCGCTCAACTACTACCAGATCCTGCAGGATCAGGGGCTCTCGCCCGAAGAGGCCTTCCACGTGGTGCACGAGCGCTCACGCGATGACTCGCGCACGCCCGTGCAGTGGGACGACAGCCCGACGGCGGGCTTCACCACGGGCGAGCCGTGGATTGGCGTGGCGTCCAACCACAGTTGGCTGAACGCTCAGGCGGAGCTCGACGACCCGCGCAGCGTCTATGCCTACTACCGGCGTCTGATCGCCCTGCGCAGGGCCGAGCCCGCGATCTCGTGCGGGCCGGTGCGCTTCGTGGACGTGGCCGAGGACTCGCCGATCATCGCCTACGAGCGCACGCTGGCCGCGGACGAAGCTCCCGCCGGCGTCGCGCAGCGTGTGGCCGTATGGTGCAACTTCTCGGGAGACGAGGTCGTGGCGGCGCCTGCCGCGGCTGCCGACGGCGCGGAGCTGCTCGTGGGCAACTACGATGCCATCTGCCTGCGCGACGGCCATCTG